>NZ_OY771475.1:3757500-3760000 GCF_963674635.1 Breoghania sp. | reverse complement strand
CGACCGCGCGCCGGCCGGTCAGGCCGCCCTCCCGGAGGGCAGCGCGCAGCGCGGTCGCCCGTGAGGGATACAAGTTATATTCAGATGATCATTGACTAATGAGAGTGATCAAGCCGAACGAGTTATTAGTACCGGTAAGCTGCATGCATTGCTGCACTTCCACACCCGGCCTATCAACGTGGTGGTCTTCCACGACTCTTCAGGGAGAACTCGTTTTGAGGTGGGTTTCCCGCTTAGATGCTTTCAGCGGTTATCCCGGCCACATATAGCTACCCTGCTATGCCGCTGGCGCGACAACAGGTCCACCAGAGATGTGTCCATCCCGGTCCTCTCGTACTAGGGACAGATCCTCTCAATTCTCCTACACCCACGGCAGATAGGGACCGAACTGTCTCGCGACGTTCTGAACCCAACTCACGTACCACTTTAATCGGCGAACAGCCGAACCCTTGGGACCTGCTCCAGCCCCAGGATGTGATGAGTCGACATCGAGGTGCCAAACGATCTCGTCGATATGGACTCTTGGAGATCATCAGCCTGTTATCCCCGGCGTACCTTTTATCCGTTGAGCGATGGCCCTTCCACGAGGGACCACCGGATCACTATGGCCGACTTTCGTCTCTGCTCGACTTGTCAGTCTCGCAGTCAGGCGGGCTTATGCCATTGCACTCAGCGAACGATTTCCGACCGTTCTGAGCCCACCATCGCGCGCCTCCGTTACTCTTTGGGAGGCGACCGCCCCAGTCAAACTACCCGCCACACACTGTCCCGGATGCTGTTACATCGCGGTTAGACATCCATGCAGGTAAGGGTGGTATTTCAAGGATGGCTCCACCAAGGCTGGCGCCCTGGCTTCAAAGCCTACCACCTATCCTACACATGCCGACACGAATGCCAGTGTGAAGCTGTAGTAAAGGTGCACGGGGTCTTTCCGTCTGACCGCAGGAACCCCGCATCTTCACGGGGAATTCAATTTCACTGAGTCTATGCTGGAGACAGCGGGGAAGTCGTTACGCCATTCGTGCAGGTCGGAACTTACCCGACAAGGAATTTCGCTACCTTAGGACCGTTATAGTTACGGCCGCCGTTTACCGGGGCTTCAATTCGGTGCTTGCACACCTCCTCTTAACCTTCCGGCACCGGGCAGGCGTCAGACCCTATACGTCGCCTTGCGGCTTCGCAGAGCCCTGTGTTTTTGATAAACAGTCGCCACCCCCTGGTCTGTGCCACCCCCACCTGGTTGCCCAAGCAGAGGTCTCCCTTCTCGCGAACTTACGGGAGCAATTTGCCGAGTTCCTTCAGCATAGTTCTCTCAAGCGCCTTGGTATGCTCTACCAGTCCACCTGTGTCGGTTTCGGGTACGGTCTGTACGCGGGGGCTATTTCCTGGAACACCTTCACCGCAGCTCCAATCCAGTAAGGAACTACGATACACGGCATCCGTCACCACCCGCAGGCTGCAGAATATTGACTGCATTCCCATCGTCTACGCATGTCTGCCTCGACTTAGGGGCCGGCTAACCCTGCGCCGATTAGCGTTGCGCAGGAACCCTTGGACTTTCGGCGGGAGTGTCTCTCACACTCCTTGTCGTTACTCATGTCAGCATTCGCACTTCCGATATCTCCAGGATCTCTCGCGAGTATCCCTTCACAGACCTACGGAACGCTCCGCTACCGCTCAGACAAGCTGAGCCCGCGATTTCGGTGCATGGCTTGAGCCCCGTTACATTGTCGGCGCGGAACCCCTTATTTAGACCAGTGAGCTGTTACGCTTTCTTTAAATGATGGCTGCTTCTAAGCCAACATCCTGGTTGTTTTGGGAGTTCTACATCCTTTCCCACTTAGCCATGACTTCGGGACCTTAATCGGCGGTCAGGGTTGTTTCCCTCTCCACGACGGACGTTAGCACCCGCCGTGTGTCTGCTGGATAGTACTCTCGGGTATTCGGAGTTTGGTTAGGTTTGGTAATCCGGTGAGGACCCCTAGCCCATCCAGTGCTCTACCCCCCGAGGTATTCATCCAACGCTCTACCTAAATAGATTTCGCGGAGAACCAGCTATTTCCGAGTTTGATTGGCCTTTCACCCCTAGCCACAAGTCATCCCCGTCTTTTTCAACAGACGTGGGTTCGGTCCTCCAGTGCGTGTTACCGCACCTTCAACCTGCTCATGGCTAGATCACTCGGTTTCGGGTCTAGTACAACGAACTAAAACGCCCTATTCAGACTCGCTTTCGCTGCGCATACACCTATCGGCTTAAGCTTGCTCGTTACACTAAGTCGCTGACCCATTATACAAAAGGTACGCTGTCACCCAGGACGAACCTTGGGCTCCAACTGTTTGTAGGCGTCCGGTTTCAGGGTCTATTTCACTCCCCTCGTCGGGGTGCTTTTCACCTTTCCCTCACGGTACTTGTTCACTATCGGTCGGCAAGGAGTACTTAGGCTTGGAGGGTGGTCCCCCCATGTTCAGACAGGATTTCACGTGTCCCGCCCTACTCAAG
>NZ_OY771475.1:3547500-3752500 GCF_963674635.1 Breoghania sp. | reverse complement strand
TCTCCCCGAGCCGCTGATTGAGGATCTGGTCCACATCTTCTCCTATGACGTGGACTACAACGCCCGGGTCAAGGCGGGCGACCAGCTTGAGGTCTTCTATTCCCTCGATTCTCCGGAAAACGGTCAGCCGCCGGAAGTGCTCTTCACCGCGCTGACGACCGGTTCCGAGCGCCACCGTTTCTATCGCTTCCGCACGCCCGACGATGGCGCGGTGGACTTTTATGACGAGAATGGCCGCAGCGCGAAGAAGTTCCTGATGCGCAAGCCGGTGGTCGGCGGACGTCTCAGCTCCCCCTATGGCAAGCGCAAGCATCCGATTCTCGGCTATGTCCGCTTCCATACCGGCGTCGACTGGGCCCTGCCCTATGGAACGCCAATCTACGCCACCGGCGATGGTGTCGTCGAAAAGGCCGGTTGGGCATCCGGCTATGGCCGTTTCACCCTGATCCGCCACGCCAACGGCTACGAAACCGGTTACGGTCACCAGCAGGCCATCGCCAAGGGCATTGAGCCCGGCGTTCACGTCAAGCAGGGCCAGATCATCGGCTATGTCGGCTCCACCGGGCGTTCGACCGGCCCGCACGTGCACTATGAAGTCCGCATCAACGACAAGTTCGTGGATCCGAACCGTGTGCGCCTGCCGCGCGGCCGCGTGCTGGAGGGCGACATGCTTGCCAGTTTCGAACGCGAACGCGAACGCATCGATGCCCTGCTGGAACGCGGCGGTGGCGGGCAGAACAACCGCGTCGCGTCACGCTGACATTGAGATCCCGGACGCTGAGAACCTGAGCGCCGGCACGTCCCGCTCGCATCACGCATAGAAAAAGGCGGCCCAGAGGGCCGCCTTTTTCGTGTCGTCTTGTGCGCGTTGCAAGATGAGCCGGATCGATCCGGCTATCAGGCCACCGCGTCCTTGCGATCTTCCGCGCGTGAGAAGAGCAGCCGGTCTGTCCCCGCCGTCACCTCCACCAGATCGCCGTCCCGGATATCGCCCGCGAGAATGCGCTCTGCCAGCGGATCCTGCACCTGCTTCTGGATCACCCGCTTCAGCGGCCTTGCGCCATAGACCGGGTCATACCCCTTTTCCGCGAGCCAGGTGCGGGCGGAGGCGTCGAGGTCGATCTGGATCTTGCGATCTTCCAGGAGCTTTTCCAGATAGCCGAGCTGGATGTCGACAATGGCCGACATCTGCGCCCGCTGCAGCCGATGGAAGAGAATGATCTCGTCCAGACGGTTGAGAAATTCGGGGCGGAAATGACCGCGCACGACCCCCATGACCTGCTCGCGCACCGCCGACGAATCCTGCCCCTCGGCCTGATTTGCCAGAAACTCCGAACCGAGGTTCGAGGTCATGATGATCAGCGTGTTGCGGAAGTCCACGGTGCGGCCCTGACCATCGGTCAGGCGACCATCATCGAGCACCTGCAGCAGCACGTTGAAGACATCCGGATGCGCCTTCTCGATCTCGTCGAACAGCACGACCTGATATGGCCGACGGCGCACCGCTTCGGTCAGCGAGCCGCCCTCCTCGTAGCCGACATAGCCCGGAGGCGCGCCGATCAGCCGGGCCACGGAGTGTTTCTCCATGAATTCCGACATGTCGATGCGCACCATCGCGGCCTCGTCATCGAAGAGGAAGTCGGCCAGCGCCTTGGTCAGCTCCGTCTTGCCGACGCCCGTGGGGCCGAGGAACATGAACGAGCCCATGGGCCTGTTGGGATCCTGCAATCCGGCGCGTGCGCGGCGAACAGCAGTCGACACGGCATGAACCGCCTCCTGCTGACCGACGACACGGCGGGCAAGCTCGTCTTCCATGCGCAGAAGCTTGTCCTTCTCGCCCTCCAGCATCTTGTCGACTGGAATGCCTGTCCAGCGCGAAACGACCTGCGCGATGTTGTCGGCAGTGACCGCCTCCTGAACCATCGCCTCATTGGGCTGTTCCGCGCCCTCGGTGGCTTCCACTTCCGCGATCTGCTTTTCCAGCCGCGGAATGATGCCATAGGCAAGCTCGCCAGCCTTCGCCAGGTCGCCCACACGCTGCGCCTTTTCCAGGTCGCTGCGCGCCTGATCGAGCTGCTCCTTAACCTTCTGCGCGGAGGAGAGCTTCTCCTTCTCACCCTGCCAGCGGGCGGTGAAGGCCGCCGATTCTTCTTCCAGATCGGCAAGCTCCGCTTCCAGCTTCTCCAGACGGTCCCGAGAGCCCTGATCAGTTTCCTTTTTCAAGGCTTCCCGCTCGATCTTGAGCTGAATGATCCGGCGGTCCAGTTCATCCAGTTCTTCCGGCTTGCTGTCGACCTGCATCCGCACACGCGAGCCCGCCTCATCGACCAGGTCGATCGCCTTGTCAGGCAGGAAGCGGTCGGTGATGTAGCGGTTGGAAAGCGTGGCCGCCGCCACCAGCGCGGAATCGGCGATCCGCACACCGTGATGCAGTTCGTACTTTTCCTTCAACCCGCGCAGGATGGAGATCGTGTCGGCGACCGTCGGCTCCGACACGAAAACCGGCTGGAACCGGCGAGCCAGTGCGGCGTCCTTTTCCACGTGCTTGCGATACTCGTCGAGCGTTGTCGCGCCCACGCAGTGCAATTCTCCCCGCGCCAGCGCAGGCTTCAGCAGGTTGGACGCATCCATCGCCCCATCGGCCTTGCCCGCGCCCACAAGCGTGTGCATCTCGTCGATGAACAGGATCACCTGCCCCTCGTCCGCCTGCACTTCCTGCAGGATCCCCTTCAGACGCTCCTCGAACTCGCCGCGATACTTCGCGCCTGCGATGAGCGCGCCCATGTCGAGCGCCAGCAGCTTCTTGTCGGCAAGCGATTCCGGCACATCACCATTGATGATGCGCAGCGCCAGCCCTTCCGCGATCGCGGTCTTGCCGACGCCTGGTTCGCCGATGAGCACGGGGTTGTTCTTGGTGCGCCGCGCCAGCACCTGCATGGTGCGGCGGATCTCATCATCACGGCCAATGACCGGATCGAGCTTGCCGTCGCGCGCATCCTGGGTGAGATCGCGGGTATATTTCTTCAACGCGTCATAGCGGTTTTCTGCCGACTCCGTGTCGGCGGTGCGGCCCTTGCGCAATTCGTTGATCGCCTGATTGAGTCCAGCGGGCGTGACGCCGGCATTGGCCAGGATCCGGGACGTCTCTGCGCTTTTTTCCATGGCGAGCGCCATGAGCAGACGTTCCACGGTGACAAAGCTGTCGCCAGCCTTTTCGGCCAGCTGCTCAGCCTGCTCGAACACTTTCGCCAGCGGCTGCGCCATGTAGAGCTGGCTGTTGCCGCCGCTCACCTTCGGCATCTTGTCGAGCGCAAGCTCAACCGCCGTCAGAGCGTCCTTCGCCCGCCCACCGGCGCGCGTGATAAGCCCCGATGCCATGCCTTCGCGGTCATCGAGCAGGACCTTCAGAATGTGTTCGGGGGTGAATTGCTGATGCCCCTGACCGAGAGCAGACGTTTGCGCGCTCTGAAGGAAGCCGCGCACACGCTCGGTATAGCGTTCCATATTCATGTTCAAATCTCCTCACCGCAGCATCACCCGAAGCATGACCTGCGAACTGGGACAAGGCGAGGCCAGATGGCCCTCGCGCGGCGCGTCAGGAGTGATGGCAGGTCAAGCTTGCGCGAACATGCGCGGACCCTCACGTCGTGCCGCAGGCTGGATATAGTGTTGCAAATTGACAACAAAAAGGGGGCGCAGACAAAAGAAGGGACTGAAAATGAAAAAGCCCGCGAAACAATCGCGGGCTTTCTCGAATTCGCAGCAAACGCAATACGCTCCGGCCCTTGCTGAAACGCTGAAGGCCCGAACGATCCGTCCTGAAAATCAGGCGTCACTTGCCTCGGTGGCCGGAGCAGAATCGCCTGCCCCATCTTCCTGCTCGGCCGCATTGGCGGCAGCACGGCGCACATTGCGACCGCGGGCCCCGCGGGCACGACGACGCGGACGCGGTGAGTCTTCACCACCATCGGCCTCTTCGCCGTCCGACGAAACGCCTTCCGCGCTCTCGTCCGTGGTCTCCGCCACCGCCTTCTTGGTGGTAGCGCGTGCAGGCCTGCGGCGCGGCTTCGGCTTTTCGGCGTCGTTGCCATTGGCGCTGCCTTCAGCCTCCGCCGACGGCTCACCCGCAGTCACCTCGCCCCCATTCTTGGCGTCGATTCCCGGCATGCGGTCGACGAAGGGTTGCGGCGCATCCTGCGGCATCACCCGCGTCTTGGCGACCACCGGCATTTCCGGCATCTGCTCGTCGCCATCCTCGTCGTCATCGACGTCCTGGTTGGCACGCGACGGGGTCGCCTGACCATTGGCCGGTGTCTGGGCCGCCGCCACGATGCGCGAATAGTGCTCGGCATGCTGGAGGTAGTTTTCCGCCATGATCCGGTCGCCTGAGACCATCGCATCGCGCGCCAGCTGCTGATACTTCTCCGCGATATGCATAGCGGTTCCGCGGATCTTCACATCCGGGCCGTTCGATTCAAACGACCGGGTCAGCGGATTGGGACCCTTGCGGCCCCGCCCGCGCAAACGCTTATTCTGATTGTTTTGTCTCATACTGCCGTTATCTCTTCAGAGCGGCTTGCCGGACATTTGCCACGGCTTTTCGACCGAACCCAATGGGGTGAACCCGGACAGCGGAGCGTTATCTCCGTTGCCGCTAACCAGCGCGCGCGAGGGCCCGATCAATTCGGACCATCCCGTGCTGTTGGTCGTTGACATTCCGCTGTCTCGGACAAGCGATCTTTTCATCGCCACATACCGATCAGGAACAGAACCTATTGTCCTGCATCCAGTGCGCCCCGGTCTTCAGCTATTTCCCAGCCCGGCTGGCAATGCTGCCAAGCGGATCGACCGGCGTCTTGGCGCCTCGGCGTGCCGCACCGTAGCCCCTTCGCGAAATAAATCCAAGCGCAATTTTCAAAGCGGAGAAAAGCGGCGTTTTCCGCCCCTAACGGCGCGCAACGACGACGCGATCGCACCCGGCAAGGTCCTGGCGAATCATGACATTGCCGAAACCCGCAAGTCGGCACAAATCGCTCACCTCGCGCCCCTGATCGAACCCGATTTCAAGGATCAGCGCCGCTCCCTCGCCGCTCAGGGCCTCAAAGGCCTGCTGCACCACACTGCGATAGGGCGCGAGCCCGTCCTCGCCGCCGTCCAGCGCGAGCATCGGATCATGGGCACGCACGCCCTCATCAAGCTCATCGATCACGGCGCTGCGAATATAGGGCGGATTGGAAACGATCAGATCCCATGGGCCGGACAGCGCATCCATCCACGACATGCAGACGAAAGCGGCCCGTCCATCCACCCCGTTCGCGATCGCATTGCGCCGCGCGGTTTCAAGCGCACCGGGCTGGATATCGCTCGCCAACCCCCAGGCATGGGGCAATTCGTGAAGCAGGGAAATCAGGATCGCGCCGGTGCCGGTGCCCAGATCCAGAATGCGCAGTGGAGCCGATGCCAGAGCCCGCGCAGCCACCAGATCAAGGGCGGCTTCAACGAGTGTCTCGGTGTCTGGGCGCGGCTCAAGTGTTTCGGAAGAAAGTGAAAACTCAAGTCCCCAGAATTCGCGACGCCCCAGGATGCGCCCAACGGGACGATGGGAAAGCCGCGCCTCCAGATGGGCGTTGAGGCGGCTAACCTCTTCCGCATTCAGGCGCCGATCTTCTTCCAGGACGATCCGGTTCGCATCGATGCCGACGACATCTGCGGCAAGCAGCCGAGCGTCCAGGTCCGGCGTTTCGAAGCCGGCCTCGCGCAAGGCGTTGCGCATGCGCCTGTAGGCAGCGCCAAGCGTCTCGCTCACCGGGGCTCGCCACTGTCGGCCGCAAGCAGCGCCGCCTGATGTTCGGTAATCAACGGCTCGATCACATCGTCCAGCGCCTCGCCGGAAATCACCTGATCGAGCTTGTAGAGGGTCAGCCCGATACGGTGATCGGTGACGCGGCCTTGCGGGAAATTGTAGGTACGGATGCGCTCGGAGCGATCGCCGGACCCCACCTGCCCGCGCCGCGCCTCGGACCGTTCGCTGTCGAGCTTCTCGCGTTCCATGTCCAGAAGGCGCGCCCGCAGAACCGTCATGGCCTTGGCGCGGTTCTGATGCTGGGACTTTTCCGCCGAGGTGACGACGATGCCGGTGGGAAGATGGGTGATGCGCACGGCGGAATCGGTCGTGTTCACATGCTGACCGCCCGCTCCCGAGGCGCGCATCGTGTCGATGCGGATATCCTCAGGCCGGATCTCGATATCAACCTCCTGCGCCTCCGGCAGAACGGCAACCGTGGCGGCGGAGGTGTGGATGCGCCCGCCCGATTCCGTGACAGGCACCCGCTGCACCCGGTGCACACCGGATTCGAACTTGAGGCGCGCAAATACACCGTTGCCGTCGACAGAGGCGATGATTTCCTTGTAGCCGCCGACTTCCCCCTCGCTGACCGAGAGAACATCCACCTTCCAGCCGCGCGTCTCGGCATAGCGCTGATACATGCGAAAGAGATCGCCGGCGAAAAGCGCAGCTTCGTCACCGCCGGTGCCCGCGCGCACTTCCAGAACGGCGCTGCCCGCATCGGCCGCATCCTTGGGCAGGAGCGCCAGACGCACGTCATGGGCAAGGCTTTCCACCTTTTCCTGAAGCTCCTCGCGCTCCATTTCCGCCAGCTCGCGCATTTCCTTGTCGGAAGAGGGATCGGCCAGAAGCTCCTGCGCCCCTTCCAGATCGGCCTGCGCCTGACGCAACTGGCGCACCATCTTCACCACCGGTTCAAGGTCGGCATAGTCGCGCGACAGACGCACATAGGTCGCCGGGTCCGGGTTGGAGGACATCCGGGCTTCCAGTTCTGCGAAGCGGTCAAGCAGACCGTCCAGTCTTTCCTGCGCCAGCATTGCGCATCAACTCCAAGGATTTTCAAAAAGCGGCGACGACATGTCAGCCAGTGCAAAGGTCGCGAAACGCCAGGACAGACAGACTGGCTACAAGGGCACGCCATTATCGCGGGCGAAGTCGCGCAGCAGCGCGCGCACCGAGCAGCTCGACTTGCCGGCTTCAAGCACCGGAAGCAGCGTCTTCCCCAGCGCATCGACATCGAGATCGATCAACATCGATTTGACCGGACCGACCGCTGAGGGCGACATGGATATGGAAGTGAACCCCAGCGCCAGCAAGGCCATGGCCTCCAGCGGACGCCCGGCAAGCTCCCCGCACAGCCCCACCGGGATATTGGCCGCCCTGGCGCGATCCGCGATCAGCTTGAGCGCCCGCAGGAACGCGACATTGAGCGTGTCGAAGCGATCGGCGACACGCGTATTGCCCCGATCCACCGCGGTGAAGAACTGGAACAGATCGTTGGAGCCGACAGAGGCGAAATCGACCACCGAGAACAATTCGTCGAGCTGGAACAGCAGCGACGGCACCTCGATCATCACGCCCAGCTTGATGGAGGCGGGCACCCGGCGCTCATGGCGGCGCAGATGCGTGATCTCGCGCTCCACCATGTCCTTGGCCTCATGGAATTCCGAAACATCGGAAACCATCGGGAACATCAGCCGAAGCTCGCGTCCACCGGCGGCGCTGAGCAGCGCGCGGATCTGGGTCCGCAACAGGCCGGGCCTGTCGAGCCCCAGACGGATCGCGCGCCAGCCCATGGCCGGGTTTTCTTCCTGGATGGACCGCAGATAGGGAAGGACCTTGTCGCCACCAATATCCAGCGAGCGGAAGATGACCGGCCGTTCGCCCGCCGCATCCAGCACCGTGGAATAGAAGCGCATCTGCTCCTTCATCCGCGGGAAGGTCGAGGCGATCATGAATTGCAGTTCGGTGCGGAAGAGCCCGATGCCGACCGCACCCGATTCGTCCAGATGCGGAAGGTCTACCAGAAGGCCGGCATTGAGTTGCAGCGTGATATCGCGCCCATCCCGCGTGATCGCCGGCTTGTTGCGCAGACGACGGAACTGAGCCTGACGGCGGGCGCGGAAGCGCACCTTTTCCGCATAGGCCTTCTCAACGTCCGACGGCGGGCGCAGATGAACATGACCGGTCTCGCCATCGACGATGAGCGAGTCGCCCGCTTCCACCAGCGAAACGATGTCGGACACGAGCCCGACGGTTGCGATACCGAGCGCGCGCGCGACGATGGAGACGTGGCTCGTCGGCCCGCCCTCTTCCAGCACCAGCCCGCGAATGCGATCGCGATCGTAATCGAGAAGCTCGGCCGCCCCCATGTTGCGGGCGACGATGATCGCGTCCTCGGGAAGCTCCTGCTCCGTCGGACCGTGCGGACGCCCCATCAGCTCGCGCAAGAGCCGGTTGGCCAGATCGTCGAAATCGTGCAGCCGCTCGCGCAGATAGGGGTCCGTCTGGCGCAGCATGCGGGCGCGGTTGTCGCTCTGGACCTTCTCGACGGAAGCCTCCGCCGTCAGGCCGTTGCGGATCGCCTCTTCGATCCTGCGGATCCAGCCGCGATCATAGGCGAACATCCGATAGGCTTCGAGAACCTCGCGATATTCGCCGGTCTGCGCCGAACCATCGCCATGGGCCAGCATGTGGTCGAGCGACAGACGCATGTCCTCGACCGCCTTGGTCAGGCGCTCAAGCTCTTCATTGACGTTTTCCGCGATGAGGTTCGTCACTACGACGCGCGGCTCATGCAGGATTACATGGCCGAGCCCGACGCCATCGCACAGGGCAACACCTTCCAGATGGAGCGGCCGCGTCAGATCCAGCCGCGCGCCCACATTGGAAATCGCCTCAAGCTCACCGGCGGCCAGCATCTCCGCGATCACCATCGCGGTTGTCTGAAGCGCCTCGACCTCGTCTTCGGAATAGGTGCGGTGCGCCTTGTTCTGCACGACAAGCACGCCCAGCGTGCGCCCGGCGCGCAGGATCGGAACACCGAGGAAGGAATGGAAGACCTCTTCCCCCGTCTCCGGCCGATAGGCGAAGGAGGGGTGGGCCTGGGCATTGGGAAGATTGAGCGGGCGCGCCTCGGCGGCGATCAGGCCGACAAGGCCCTCATTGACCGCAAGGCTGGTCTGGTGAACGGCGTCCGGATTAAGGCCTTCGGTCGCATAAAGCTCCAGCAGACCATCGGCCCGCAGGATATAAACCGAGCACACCTCGGCAACGACATTGGAGGCAATGTGCCTGACGATCTGGTCAAGCCGTTCCTGGGCGCCGCTGGGGACCGCCATAACCTCGCGGAGACGGCGCAGCAAGACGCGCGGACCGGCCGAACTGTCCCTCATCCTCCGCCTTCTCCCCTGTTTCGGTTCGGCAACCCGAAGCCTGCCGGATCAAGAGTATACCGACAGGATTCGATTCGGCATCAAGCCTGATGGCTTGTGCGATGCCCGACTAGCCGTCGAGCCCGTATAGCGAATGCAAAGTGCGAACCGCAAGCTCGGTGTAGGCAGAATCGATCAGCACGGAAATCTTGATCTCTGAGGTCGTGATGGCCCGGATGTTGATCCCTTTTCCGCAAGGCTGCGGAAACACTGCGACGCGACACCCGCATGGCTGCGCATGCCCATGCCGATCACCGACACTTTCACGACATCGGTCGCGCCTTCGAGCAGTCCGAACTGCAGGTCTGCGCGCTGGTCTTCGAGCACCTTCATGGCGCGGTCGTAATCGGCCCGCGGCACCGTGAAGGTGATATCCGTCGTGGAGCCATCGGGCGAGATGTTCTGGACGATCATGTCCACATTGATATTGCTGTCGGACAGCGGGCCGAAGACAGATGCTGCGACGCCCGGCTTGTCCGGCACGTTGCGAATGGAAATCTGCGCTTCGTCCTTGGAAAAGGCGATGCCTGTGACGACTTGCTGTTCCACGATCTCGTCCTCGTCGCAAATGAGAGTGCCCGGCGGCAGATTGTCGACGCCGATCTGCGGCGCGTCCGGGTCATCGAAAGAAGAGCGCACGAATGTGCGCACGCCATGCACCATGGCCATTTCAACCGAGCGTACCTGCAGCACCTTCGCACCCAGCGACGCCATCTCCAGCATTTCCTCAAACGAAATGCGGTCGAGGCGACGGGCGCGCGGCACGATGCGCGGGTCGGTCGTGTAGACGCCATCGACGTCGGTATAGATATCGCAGCGATCCGCCTTGATCGCAGCCGCCACCGCCACCGCGCTCGTGTCGGAGCCGCCGCGACCCAGCGTGGAAATCCGGTTGTCCGGCGACAGCCCCTGGAAACCGGCCACCACCGCGACCTGCCCCATTTCCAGCCGTTCGATCAGCTTGTCGCCGTCGATATCGGTGATGCGGGCGGCGCCATGCGCGGCGTCGGTGTGCATGGCGATCTGCCAGCCGAGCCAAGATCGCGCATCCACGCCCATCGCCTGAAGCACAATCGCCAGCAGCCCGGCAGAGACCTGCTCGCCGGACGAAACGATGGCGTCGTATTCACGCGCGTCGTGCAAGGTGGAGGCTTCGCGGCACAAGGCGACCAGTTCGTTCGTCTTGCCCGCCATAGCGGAGACCACGACGGCCACCTGATTGCCCGCTTCGACTTCGCGTTTCACGTGGCGCGCCACGTTGCGGATGCGTTCGAGATTGGCGACTGAGGTGCCGCCGAATTTCATAACCAGTCGGGCCATCGGGATCGAATTCTGGAACAATAGGTCATGCCGCCAGCTTGCGCGAAAGATCCGTTCAAGATGACGGCGTTGGTCGGCGCGTATCCATACATAGAAGCCGGGGGACCTGCAACCGGACAAACGGGAGCTGCAACCTTTCCCCCATGGATACCCTCGGCAAGCCCCCCGCCGTCCCGCGCCGTCTTGACAAGACATCGCCGAAAGCCGACGAACATGGACCCAACGCCGCAGGCTGGACGAGGAGAGGTTCGCCAATGACGACGAAGACCACCGTGGACGATGCCGAAGTCGCCCGCTTTTCGGCCATGGCCGACGACTGGTGGGACCCGACGGGGAAGTTCCGCCCCCTCCACAAGTTCAGCCCCGTGCGCCTTGGTTACATCAAGGAGCACGTGAGCGCGCATTATGGCCGCAAGCCCACGGACACACAGGCATTCAAGGGCCTGAGATGCCTGGACATCGGCTGCGGTGGCGGCCTGCTTTCCGAACCGATGAGCAGGCTTGGCGCGGCCATGGTCGGCGTTGACCCCTCGCCCGTGAACATCGAGGTGGCGCGCCTTCACGCGGAACGCACCGGCCTGGACATCGACTACCGCGCCGCGACCGCGGAAGAACTGGCGGCGGACGGAGAGCTGTTCGACGTCATCTTCAACATGGAGGTGGTGGAGCACGTCGCCGACGTTCCGGCCTATCTGGAGGCCTGCGCAAAGATGGTGAAGCCGGGTGGATTGATGTTCCTCGCGACCATCAACCGCACCCTGAAAGCCTATGCACTGGCGATCGTGACGGCCGAGCGGGTACTGCGCTGGCTCCCGCCGGGAACCCACAACTATGAAAAGCTGGTCCGCCCGCCCGAGATCGAGGGTCCGCTGACCAAGGCCGGCATGACCCTCATCGACAAGTGCGGCGTCACCTACAATCCGCTGTTCGACCGCTGGGGCCGCTCACGGGATATGGACGTCAACTACATGATGCTGTTCACCCGCCCCAAATAAGGGGCTTGTGCCAGATCATCGCCGCGCTTGGGAGGAGCCCATGGAGCCGATCGTTTTCATTCCGGGCCTTCTGTGCACGGAAATCCTCTTCGCACCGCAGCTCGGTGCCTTTTCCGATCATCCGGTGATGGTCGCCGATCACCGCAGCCATGAGTCCATCGCCGCGATCGCGCAAGCGATCCTCGCGGCAGCCCCCGAACGCTTTTCCGTCGTGGGGCTGTCAATGGGCGGCTACATCGCGCTGGAACTGGTCCGACAGGCACCGGGCCGCATTTCCCGGCTTGCCCTTCTGAACACGCTCGCACGTCCCGACACCCCCGAACAGACGGAGCACCGCGAACGGCTGATCGCGCTTGCCAATGACGGGAAGTTCGACCGCGTCGCGCCTGCGCTCTTTCCCAAATTCGTCGCGCCTGCGCGGACCGGGGACGAGACGCTCCGCGAGACGGTGGAGGAAATGGCGCACGAGACCGGCCCGCAGGCCTTTATCCGCCAGCAGCGCGCCATCATCGCGCGCATCGACCAGCGCCCGAACCTCGCCGCGATCACCTGCCCGACGCTGGTGTTGGCGGGCGAGCAGGATCAGCTGATGCCGGTGGAGGTCGTGCGCGAGATCCATGAAGGCATCCCGGCCAGCCGCTTCGAATGCCTGCCCGGTTGCGGTCATCTCTCCACACTGGAACAGCCCACAGACGTGATCCGCATCCTCAAGGACTGGATCACCTGCTGACGCCTGCCCCGCCTCACGGCCTCACACCGCCTCACGCCTTCAGCACATAGTCTCCCGGCGCATCCATGATCGGCGCATAGCCTGCCTTCGGTGCCCCCATGGAGGGCGGGGTCGTCGCGCCCTGGGAATGCGCCTTCAGCCAGTCGGACCAGGCAATCCACCAAGACCCCTCGTGATCCACGGCCCTCTCCAGCCAGCCTTCGGGATCGTGGAACCCGTTGTGCCCGTCCTGTGCGAGCATCCGGTAATGCCGGTGCTTGTGGCCGGGTTCGGACACGATGCCCGCATTGTGACCGCCATTGGCGAGAATGAAGGTGACCGGCGTGTCCGCCAGATAGGTGATCTTGTGCACCGAACGCCAGGGCGCGACATGATCGCTTTCGGTCCCCACGGCAAAGATCGGCACCTTGATTTCCTCCGGCGCGACCGGTTCTCCCTCCACCTTGTAGAGACCCTTGGCAAACTCGTTTTGGAGGAAGAGCTGGCGCAGATACTGCGAATGCATGAGATATGGCATCCGCGTGGCATCCGCGTTCCAGGCCAGCAGATCGAAGACAGGCGCACGCTCGCCCAGCATGTAATTGTGCACGTTGCGCGACCAGATCAGATCATGGGACCGCAGAAGCTGGAAGGCCCCCGCCATCTGCGTGGAATCCAGATATCCCTGCTCCCACATCATGTCTTCCAGATAGGACACCTGGCTTTCATCGATGAAAAGCGTCAGCTCGCCCGCTTCGGTGAAATCGGTCTGCGCGGCGAACAGGCTGACGGTGGCAAGCCGGTCATCCCCGAAACGCCCCATGGCGGCCGCCGCGATGGCGAGAAGCGTCCCCCCCAGACAGTAGCCGGCGGTATGGATCTTTTCTCCCGGCACAATCGCCGAGACCGCATCGAGCGCCGCCATCACGCCGAGCCGGCGATAATCATCGAGCGAGACGTCGCGATCTTCCTCGCCAGGGTTCTTCCACGAGATCATGAAGACCGTGTGCCCTTGCGAAACGAGGTAGCGCACCAGCGAGTTCGTCTGCGACAGATCGAGAATGTAATATTTCATGATCCAGGCGGGCACGATCAGCAGCGGCTCGCGCTGCACGGTCTCGGTGGTCGGTGTGTACTGGATCAGTTCGATAAGGGAGTTGCGAAAAACGACCTTGCCCGGCGTGACCGCCAGGTTTTCGCCGACCTTGAACGCCTCCGCTCCGACCGGCGGCTTCTCGTTGGCAATCCGCTTCATGTCTTCCATAAAGTTCTGGAAGCCGCGCAAGAGGTTCATGCCTCCCTCTTGGCGCGTTCGCGCAAGCACTTCCGGATTGGTGAGAGGATTGTTGGAGGGCGAGAAGACATCGAGCATCTGCCGGGTCATGAAATCGATCAGGCGCTCATGATGCGGCGAGACCCCGCGCACCCCCGTGACCGCCTCGTGCCAGAGGCTCTGGTTGATCAGGAACCCCTGATGCAGGATGTTGAAGGGAAAGGTCTGCCAGGCCGGATCGGTAAAGCGATGATCCTGCGGCAGGGGCGCGATGCAGGGCTCCGGCTGCCCCCCGGCCAGACAGGCGGCCAGATATTTCGAAAAGTCCACGCCCTCATGCCAGGCCTTGTTGCCAAGGCGCATCTGGTGCCCCGGGGTCGAGATCAGATGGGTCAGCCAGTCGGTATAGGCCAGCGCCAACGCGCTCGGCGAAAGCCCGCCGGTGAGATGCGCGAGCGTCGAGCGCGCCGCACGGTCCATGAATTCCGACAAGGCATGCGCCGATTGGGAGGGATCGGCGGCATGAGCCGCTTCACTGGCGAGCGCGCGCGGCCCCTCCTCTATCGGCCCCGCTTCCTCTGTGCGGATAATGTCATCGACCGCACCCAAACGGCCCGCCGGTGCCTTGGACGCGGCCGCTTTGGTTGACGCGGCCCGGTGCGAACCGCTTGCACGGTTGGAACGGAATGCCTTGGTCATTTTCGGGGATCGCATAGGCGGCTCGCTTTGTTTGCACCCGCGCCGAGCGTGGGCTTGAAGAACTGTATCGGGGCCCGCATCGGCGCGGGCTTGAGGGTCTGGGCTCAAGGCGAAGCGGCGGCCACCGGGACAGGTTCCAGACGGAATGCCCCTGCCACAGGCGCCCGTCGATGGGAGGCGGCACGACGTCAGCCGGACCAAACGTGCCTTCCGCAGAGGAAGTCCTCAAGCCGAAAAAGCAGGCACAGAATAGACCTGCGACATTGCACCGCACTGGTTTATTTGCACCTGCACAAAATTCGCTATCGCGCCGAAACTTTACCTAACGTAAGATACGCATGGCTGGGAGAGCCGCTGGCGGGATGTCTTACCGCCCCCGGCGGGTTGGAACAAAGGGAGAAGCGACATGCCGCGTCAGACAAAAGCGCCTGCCAAGGACCCCTCTGTCATCGCATTCCCGTGGCTCGATCCTGAATGGATGGAGAAGGCGGATTTTTTCGGCAGCCGGATCTTCGACCAGATCAGCAAGGCTCAAGTTGAGTTGCTCGACAAGAGCGAAACCCTTTTCGAAGACCATTTGAGTTTCATTCGAGGCCGACTGCACTCCGATTTCGAATGCGCCAAATCCCTGTCGGAAGCCCGCGATCCTGTCGAGGTCTTTCATGTGATGAGTGCGTTCTGGGAAAAGACCGTCGCCGACTACAATGCCTGTGCGGAAACCAACGGCGACAAACTACGCGAGATCATGGCGCAGTGTTGCGAGAACGGAATGCAGATCGCGGAGACGTCCGGCGAAGCGGCCAGCAGCGCCGAAGTTGCGCTCGACAAGGTGATGAAACCGCCGGCAAAGGCGGATTGACCGGAGCAGGTTCCGACGCAGGCTCGGGCCGGAACGGGCCAGTTTTCGTGCGCCGTCAGTTCTTTTCTTCGGGCAGAACCGGCAGGGGAAGGATCTCGATTCCTTCCTCCACGAGATCGCGCGCATCTTCCGGCGATGCCTCGCCATAGATGGAGCGCTGTTCGATCTCGCCATAGTGCATTGCGCGTGCTTCGGTCGCGAAACGGCTGCCGACATTGTCGGCGCTTTCCGTGATGAGCTTGCGAAGCTTGCGCATTGTATCCACGATCTGGGCCTGTTGCGGATTGGGCATGGCCATGACCGGAACGGCCGGTTCGCGCGGTGTGACTGAGGCGTCCTCGACCGCAGCCTCCACCGTGCGCGGCTCATCGCGCGTGCCGGAAACGGCAGGGGCCATCAGGGCCTTCGAAACCTCGCCCCCGCCACATACGGGGCAGGTCAGACGACCATCGCGCGCCTGGGCGTCGAAATCCCCGGCATTGCGGAACCAGCCCTCGAATTCATGCCCCTCGGCACATTGAAGCGAATAATGGATCATGACAGGGGTTCCGTCTGTGCTGACGCGACAGTCTCGAAGGTGAAGGCACGTTCATTGGCGATTGCCGGAATGCGGGCGCGCGCCTTCTCGACCTCGCCCGGATCTATCTCGGCCAATATGAAGCCCGGCTCATCGTGATCGGCTTCGGCAATGACCTCGCCCCACGGCGCAACGATCAGCGAATGGCCAAAGGTCTCGCGCCCGTCCTCGTGCCGCCCGCCCTGCGCCGCGGCAATGACGTAGGCGCCGTTTTCAATAGCGCGGGAACGCAGCAGCACATGCCAGTGGGCCTGTCCCGTCTGCCGGGTGAAGGCGGCGGGCACCGTCAGCACCTGCGCGCCGGCCTTGGCCTGACCGCGGAATATCTGCGGAAAGCGGACATCGTAACAGATCGCCATGCCGAGCTTTGCCCAGGGAAGATCGACAACCGGGCTGATCTCACCGGGCTGATAGGTGCGCGACTCCCGCCAGCTCTCGCCGTTGTCGAGATCCACGTCGAACATGTGGATCTTGTCGTAGCGCGCCGTGATCCCGCCTTTCGGCGTGATCAGGTATCCGCGATTGGCGACGGTTTCCTCGCCAAGACGGATCGCCAGAGACCCGATATGCAGCCAGATACCAAGTTCGCGCGCCAGCGCTCGAAGGCGCTTGAGCGCAGGATCATCGGCCTCACAGGCGATCTTGGTGAAAAGCGCCGCCCGGTCGCGTTCCAGAAGGTTCGTCATTTCCGGCGTCAGCGCATAGGACGCCCCCGCACCCGCCGCCGCGCGCACAAGCCTTTCTGCCGTCGCGATATTCGCTTCGACATCGCGACCGGATCGCATCTGGATGCAAGCCGCCTTGAACGCAGTCATCGAAATCCCTCCAGGCTGTCCTTCGCGCGTCGCCTGAA
The DNA here is from genome assembly GCF_963674635.1 of Breoghania sp. Lineage (NCBI taxonomy): Bacteria > Pseudomonadati > Pseudomonadota > Alphaproteobacteria > Hyphomicrobiales > Stappiaceae > Breoghania > Breoghania sp. The sequence continues at coordinate 3,735,936 of NZ_OY771475.1, read as the reverse complement.
CGCAAGCGCCGGACCGCACAAGGCAGTCTAGCGGCGAAGTCTTAAACCTTCCAATTCCTGCCCGTCCGCCAAGCCCGCACGGGGCCCGCCAACCATGGCCGGGATCGGCGGTTTATCAGGCCGCGAGCAGCGCGTCGAGCTTGCCGGCCTGCTCCAGGGCATGCAGCTCGTCACAGCCCCCCACATGCGTGTCACCAATGAAAATCTGCGGGAAGGTGAAGCGCCCGCTGCGGTTGATCATTTCCGCGCGCCGCTCGGGTTCCACCGTCGCATCGAATTCCTGATAGGTGACGCCCTTGGCGTCGAGCAGGCGCTTGGCGGCCGTGCAATAGCCACACATCTGGCGAGTGTAGATCACGATACTGGGCATTCGAGGTCCATCCGAAACAAAGAGCATCCAGCCAGCGCGACCGGATCCGGGATCAGGCGACTTATATTGTCAGGGACGCGGGAGAAACAACCCGGGCGAAAGTGAGGATGTCGACATGACTGGCTCCACCGCGCAGCAGAGCGCGTGTGCACGCCTTTACTGTCGCCCCCGTCGTGTAGACGTCATCGACAAGCAAGACCCGCCGCTTCGCGATGACATGCTGCGCCTGAGGCTCCACCGCAAAGGCCCCGCGCACGTTGCTCTGACGGCTCTTGCGCTCAAGCCCAACCTGGCGCCTCGTCGCCCGGATGCGCAAGAGCGCGCGGAGTTCCGCCGGTTTTCCACTCGCCGCAGCAATGGAATTCGCAAGAACGGCAGCCTGGTTGAACCTGCGTTGCCACAGCCGCCTGCGATGCAGCGGCACCGGAACGATCACATCCGCATCACGCACGAGTTCGGCACCGGCGCGCACCATCCACCGCGCCATCGCGGCACCGAGTTCAAGACGGTCGCGATATTTGAAGCCATGAACAAGTTCCCGTGAAACCTCGTCATGCAAACAGACCGCACGCGCACGGTCGAAGGGGGGCGGGTCGGCGATCGCCTCCGCGCTCAGGGCGTCTTCGCCAAGATCGTAGGCGAGCGGTGTGCCGAGCCGCGCGCAATAGGGCCGCTCGATCCAGGAAAGGCGCGACCAGCAGGTCATGCACAGACCCGGCGCGGCGTTCAGCGGCGCCTCGCACACGAAACAGACAGGCGGCAGCACAAAATCGACAAGCCCGCGCACAAGCGCGCGCATTGCCCGCCCACCGACAAGGTTCCGCCCCGGCCCGTCGCCGCTCTCGTTTGTGGTCTCGCTCAATCCCCCTCCGCGCAAGCCATACCTTCAGGACCGCTCCTCCGCTTTGACGCAAAGTCCTTTCCGCGCGATAAGCAGCCTATCATGATCCGCGAGCCGTGCCGATGTATGCGCCTTTCGACCGCCATCTCCTGACCCTCCACCGCTCCCGCGCGCTTGCAAGGCGAACGCAGGGCGCCGATTTCCTGTTGCGTCTTGTCGCCGAGGATATCGCCGACCGGCTCGCGGTAACCACACACAGCTTTGCGTTGGGCCTCGATCTCGGCGGCCATAGCGGGCTCGTCCATGCCGCCCTGCGCGCATCGGGACGGGTGGAACGCGCCCTGCGCGCAGATCTCTTCATGCCCGATCCGGATATAGAAGCCCCGGATCTGGTGATCGACGACGCGATCCTGCCCTTCGCCAATGCTTCGCTCGATCTTGTGGTCAGCGCGCTCAGCCTGCATTGGGTGAACGATCTGCCCGGCACCCTGATCCAGATCCGTCGCGCGCTCAAGCCGGACGGACTGTTCCTGGGAGCCCTTGCAGGCGGCGACACGCTTTGGGAGTTGCGCGATGCGCTGCTGTCAGCGGAAGCGGAGCTGACGGGCGGCGCGAGCCCCCGCGTTTCCCCCTTTGCCGACACCCGCGAGATGGGCGGCCTGCTGCAACGGGCAGGCTTCGCCCTGCCCGTTGCCGATCAGGACCGCCTGACGGTTCGCTACGATACGATGTTCGACCTGATGCGCGACCTGAGAGCCATGGGCGCGACGGCCGCCCTTTCCGAAAGGGGCGCGCCTGCGACCCGAACCCTGTTCATGCGGGCGGCCGAAATCTACGCCGAACGCCACAGCGATGAAGACGGGCGGATCCGTGCCACGTTCCAGATCCTGTCGGTCTCCGGCTGGGCGCCGCATGAAAGCCAGCAAAAGCCGCTTCGCCCCGGCTCCGCCAGACAGAGCCTCGCCGAAGCTCTCGGCACCTCGGAGCTTCCCACAGGCGACAAGCCTACGCGGGGCTGAGCCACAAAACCCGGCCACGAAAAAACCGGCGTCCCTTTGGGAAGCGCCGGTTTTTTTGAAACGCGTCAGATGACGTGCGGGGTTCAGTTGCCCCCGGCCAAACCGACAGCCACCGGTTCATAGAAATCGTCGCGCAAGGACGTTCCCAGCGCGGTCAGCGACCCGATGATCGCCAGAACGATGATGCTGGCGATCAGGCTGTATTCGATCGCCGTTGATCCGCGCTCGTCTGAAAGAAAGGCGCTGAACACGCGACGGATGCGGAACATGCCGTTCTTGGCAGGGCTGAGGCTCATGGTCTGCACTTTCTTGCGGGCCCTCCCGCACCGCCCCTACAAGAGGTCGATCAAGTGCGGAATAAGCGGTTCGTCTGCTGGGGGCATCGGATAATCTCGCAAGGCCTTCGGACGCACCCATTTGAGTGCCTGCCCCTCCCGGCCCTGGACAAATCCCTGCCAACGTCTGCAAACGTAAAGTGGCATGAGGAGGTGAAAATCGTCGTAAGCGTGGCTCGCGAAGGTGAGCGGGGCGAGGCACTCTTTCTTAACCGTGATCGCGAGCTCTTCGCTGAGTTCGCGGATCAGGGAATCTTCCGGACGCTCGCCCGGCTCGACCTTTCCGCCGGGAAATTCCCACATTCCTGCGAGCGCCTTTCCCTCGGGACGCTGGGCAATGAGGATGCGCCCGTCCTCATCGATAAGAGCGCAGGCGACGACGAGCAGAAGATTGGGCATCGGGGCATGTTCCATGGTGAGACGGAGCCGGAAGAGGCGATTAACGATAAACGAGCGAATTGCCATGAATGCCGAAGCATTCCCTTAACCCGCGCCCGGCGGACGGCAGTAATGGTATTGATAGGCGGGCTTGAAACCGAAATCCGCATAAAGGCCGCGGGCCGGCATGTTGTCGGCAACAACCTGAAGCCAGGCCGTCCTGGCGCCCGACTGCGCGCCATGGGCAAGGGCCGCACGCACCAACCGGCCCGCAAGGCCCTTTCGCCGATGCGCGGGAGCCGTTGCGACATCGAAAATCCCGATCAGATCCCCGTCGCAGACCCCCAGAAGCACCGCCATGGCCTCACCGTTTTCAGAGCGGATGGAGAGCGCCAGCAGGTCCGCTGGCACACGTTCCAATGAAGCGCGCAGCGCCGCAAGCGCCCGTTCGCCCACCTTGTCGGCCCCTGTTCCGCCGACGGCGGCAAAATCGGCAAGCCATTGAACAAGCGGCAGGCGCACGATGTCTTCCCCCGCCTCATCGGCGCTCGCCACATCTGCAATGTCTTGCGGAACCGGCGCCGACCAGACCTCGGTCAGCGCATAACGTTGCCAGCCCTGGGCATCGATGAGCGCATCGATGCTTTCAGGGACAAGCGGCGTCCAGCGCAGGTGCATGTCGATGCCCGCTTCGGCGAAGCGGCCCACCGCACATGCCAGGCGACGCTGCGCATCTTGATCGTCACCGGGGTCGTAGATATTGAGGGAATTGACCCGGCGCGCGGGGTTGCCCGGCGAAAGCCGGGTCAGCCACGCGCCGTCGAAATGCAGCATCTCGCTCGGAAAGGCCGTGAGATTGGCCTGCTCCAGCGCAAACACCTCGTCCAGATTGTCGGGCCGGACGAGACGCATCGCCTCAGCTTCTGTAGTCGCCATTGATCTCGACATAGGCCTTGGTGAGATCGCAGGTCCAGACCGTTGCCGCGCCATTGGCCAGGCCAATATCGGCGCGGATGACGATCTTGTCCTTCTTCATGACGGCGGACGCCGCCTCCTCGCTGTAGGCCGCATCGCGCTCGCCCTCGACCGCAACGCGCACATCGCCGAACCAGATCGCCAGACGGTCGCGATCGGCGGGCTCCCCGGCCTTGCCGACCGCCATCACCACACGCCCCCAATTGGCGTCCTCGCCCGCAATCGCGGTCTTCACCAACGGCGAGTTGGCGATCGAAAGCGCGATCTTCTTGGCCGAGGCATCGGTCTCGGCCCCTGTCACGTTCACTTCCACGAACTTGCGTGCGCCCTCACCGTCGCGCACCACCTGATGCGCAAGGTCGAGCAGGATCTCGTTGAAGGCGGCGCGGAATTCATCGAGCCGTGCATCCTCCGCCGTCAGGATCTTGGGCGCACGACCGCCTGCCGCCTTGCCGGTGGAGAAGGCCAGGACCGTATCTGAGGTGGAGGTATCGCTGTCCACGGTCACCGCGTTGAACGACCCGCCAACGCCGTCGCGCAGAAGCGCCTGAAGCACGGGGGCTGCGATGGGGGCATCGGTCACGATGAAGGAGAGCATCGTCGCCATGTCCGGCGCGATCATGCCCGCCCCCTTGGCGATGCCATTGATGGTGACGGGCATGCCACCGAGATCCACCGTGCGGGTGGCCACCTTGGGATAGGTGTCGGTGGTCATGATCGCCTTGGCCGGCTCGATCCACGGACCGGGCGCGGCGCGCGCGATCAGGTCGTCGATCACCGGGGCGAAGCGTTCGGCGGGAAGCGGTTCGCCGATCACACCGGTGGACGCGAGGAAAATCTCGCTCGGCGCATAGCCCGCCGCCTTGGCGACGATCTCGGCGGAAAGCTCCACCGCGGCCTGCCCCTTTTTGCCGGTGAAGGCATTGGCATTGCCGGAATTCACCATCAGCGCGCGCGCCACTCCACCGGACAGGTTTGCCCGGCACCAGTCGACAGGCGCAGACGGGCAGCGCGAGCGGGTGAAGACACCGGCCACCTGCGCGCCTTCGTCAAACAGCATCAGGAGCACATCCGTGCGCCCCTTGTATTTGATCCCGGCTTCGGCGGTCGCAAAACGCACCCCTTCGATTTCCGGCATTTCCGGATAGGACGCAGGCGCAAGCGGAGAAATGGCGGCGGACATGAAAACCTCGTTCAAAGCGGGGCGGGAAAGCCCCCGCTCCGTTTTAGCGGGGCGCGTTACGCGCGCAAGTCCCCTTCTTGTTTCCTTCAGCGCCTTTTCACTGCCCAGGGTGAAGAAAGGAGCCAAACCGCCGGTGAATGAAAGGAATGAGACCCCAAACCAGGATCACCACCATAATGGGAGCCAGAATTGCCGTGCGCTGCCACATGGCCCACCCCTCGGTAAGCGGGACGAGCGCATAAAGGAGAGCCGTGACCAGCGGATAGACGCATAGCAGAACGAGGAAGGTAAAGCGGCTACGGGAAAAAGCGGGTGTCGACATGGATCGGACCTTCTATACGTTACGGATCGTTCAGATCACGCGACTTAATAAAACGATCCGTTTCGTTTTGTCAAGCCGATCACGGGGCGCATCGCATGACAGGCGCGCCGGCATTCGCGCCGACATTCGCGAATGAAGGGCGGCGACATTCCGGACGGAAAAAGCCGAAACCGCAGGCTGACAAGGAACGGGAACACGGCGATGCCATTCACCGGACGATATGCTAGACCGGATGTCGATCTGCGCCGATCCTGTCGAAAGTCCTTCGCAAGGCGCCCCCGATTGCCGCACCAACACGATATCGACACGAGGAATGGACGAGCCGGAGATGTCGCAACAGATCAAGACGCGCCAGTCGGTTGGGGCAAAACGCAGTGAGGCCAGCGCTGAGGCCATCCGCAACGCGGCAACGGAGATTCTCGCCGAAAAGGGATATGCCGGCTTCTCCATCGAAGCGGTTGCCAGACGCGCCCGCGCGGGCAAGCCGACGATCTATCGCTGGTGGCCGAGCAAGGCCGCCCTTCTCCTGGATGTCTACCACCGCCAGAAACGTCCCATTGCCGACCACGACAGCGGCTCGATCGAAGAGGACGTCTTCAGGTTTCTGCGCGATCTGTTCCGCCATTGGCGCGAAACACCCTCCGGCAGCATTTTCCGCTCGGTGATCGCGGAAGCCCAGTCGAACGAAAGCGCCGCAGAGGCCTTGCGGACCTATCGCGACGAACGAATGGCCCATTCAGCGAAACTCATCGAACGCGCGAAGGCGCGCGGCGACGTGCGTGCAGACATCGATCCGCTCATCGCCGCCAACCTGATGACCAGCTATGCCTGGACGAGCCTTCTGACGGACAGCCTCGATTGCGACGAGGACACCTTGCGGCAAGTCACCAGACATCTGATCGGCCCGTGGAAGGCCTGAGCAAGGCGGCCTTGAACCCCTCACGCAAAAACGGCGAAGCCGGGCACAAGGCCCGGCTTCACGCATGTCTGTTCCATTTTCTCAGGCGGCTTATTGCGCCGACTTTTCGGCATCCGCGTTATCCGCATCAGCCTTCGCCGCATCGTCTTCCACGATGGTGATGTCGGCCTTCGCCTTCAGATCTTCCATCACCTTGTTGTAATGGCTGCGGATCGCTTCCACGCGCAGCTGGTTCTTGACCGCCTCAAAGCTCGGCGCAGGCTGGCTGCGCACTTCCTCCACCTTGATCACGTGCCAGCCGAAATCCGTTTTGACAGGCTCCTTGGAATAGGTGCCCGGCTCCATCGCGAAAGCGGCTTCGGCGAAGGGCGCAACCATCCGCTCCTTGGTGAAGAAACCGAGATCGCCGCCCTGGGGGCCGGACGGACCGGTCGACTTTTCTTTTGCCAGCTCCGCAAAATCCTTGCCGCCATCCAGCTCCTTGATGAGTTCCTTGGCTTCGTCCTCGGTCTTCACGAGAATGTGGCGGGCATGAACTTCCTTCGGGCCTTCGAAATCGCCGTACTTTTCGTCATAAAGCGCCTTGATCGCCGCCTCTTCGGGCTGCAACGACTTGTCATCGTTAAAATAGGAATCGCGTAACGTACGCAGGCGGACATATTCCAGCTGCTTCTGGACCTCCGGGTCCTTGTCGCGCCCTTCAGCCAGAGACGCCTCCGCCAGGACATGCATGTCGACCAGAACGCCGACCAGCAGGTTGCGGCGCACCGCCTCCGGCACCTGTGCCAGGTCCTGCGCATAATCCTGCGCCGCGATCGCGACATCCGCTTCGGTGATCTTCGTGCCGTTGACCGTGGCCACGACCTTGTCGCCGTCTTCGGCCGCGCTGAGCGGCGAGGCTGCGAAAAGCGCGATCAGACAACCGGCGATGAACGGACGCACAGCGACGGCCTTGGTGGAATGAAACATGTAAGCTTCCTGTCTGTGGGTGTAGGTTGCGGACCCGTGATGAAGTGGGCCATCGGCGCTGATGGGAGTTATGCCGACTGAGGCGGCGTTGACAAGCATTGTGCCCACTCTTATCTGTCGGTCGGCTCGGCTTTGTCCGTGCCCGTTAACCGTTTGGACCGCTCCGGCTCTGGCCTCCCGGCCGCCTTCGGTCCTGTCGAAACTGTATTGACGTCACGCCGCAGCCGCAGGCTTGCGACTTGGCCCGACTTTGCCAAAGGAAGGACCATCATGGTCGGCCTCGGTGCTATCGCCCGCAAGATCTTCGGTTCCGCGAACGACCGGAAGATAAAAACGTATCGCGGCAAGGTTGAGGCGATCAACGCGCTTGAGCCGGAAGTCGCAGCCCTTTCCGATGCGGAATTGCAGGCGCGAACCGCCGAGTTTCGCCAGCAACTGGCCGATGGGGCAAAGCTCGACGATCTTCTGGTTCCCGCCTTTGCGACCGTTCGCGAAGCCGCCAAACGCGTCCTGGGACAGCGCCATTTCGATGTGCAGCTGATCGGCGGCATGGTTCTTCACGACAGCGGCATCGCCGAAATGAAGACCGGTGAAGGCAAGACGCTTGTGGCCACGCTCGCCACCTACCTCAACGCGCTTGAGGGCAAGGGCGTCCACGTCGTCACCGTCAACGATTACCTCGCCAGCCGCGACGCCAACTGGATGGGCCGCGTCTACCGGTTCCTGGGCATGAGCGTCGGCGTGATCGTTCACGGCCTCGATGATCGCCAGCGTCACGCGGCCTATGCCTGCGACATCACCTACGGCACCAACAACGAATTCGGCTTCGACTATCTGCGCGACAACATGAAGTATGAGCGCGGATCGATGACCCAGCGCGGGCACCATTTCGCGATCGTCGACGAAGTGGATTCCATTCTCATCGACGAGGCGCGTACGCCTCTCATCATTTCCGGCCCGCTGGAAGACCGCTCCGATTTCTACAACACCGTCGACGCCTTCATCCCGCAGCTCACGGAAGCCGACTACGAGATCGACGAAAAGCAGCGCTCCGCCTCCTTCACCGAGGAAGGCAACGAAAAGCTGGAGCAGCTCCTTTCCGCTGCCGGGCTCTTGAAGGGCGACAGCCTCTATGACGTGGAGAACGTCTCCGTCGTCCACCACCTGCAGCAGGCGCTCAAGGCGCACAAGCTCTTCCAGCGCGACAAGGACTACATCGTTCGCAATGGCGAGGTCGTCATCATCGACGAGTTCACCGGCCGCATGATGCCGGGACGCCGCTATTCGGAAGGCCTGCATCAGGCGCTGGAGGCGAAGGAACACGTCGCAATCCAGCCGGAAAACCAGACCCTCGCCTCCGTCACGTTCCAGAACTATTTCCGCATGTACGACAAGCTTGCCGGCATGACGGGCACGGCGGCGACGGAAGCCGACGAATTCCTCGACATCTACAAGCTGGAAGTGGTCGAGATCCCGACCAACCTTCCCGTGCGCCGTATCGATGACGACGACGAGGTCTATCGCACCGCGCGTGAGAAATACGAAGCCATCGTGGAGCTGATCGGAGAGTGCAAGGATCGCGGCCAGCCGGTTCTGGTGGGCACCACCTCCATCGAGAAGTCGGAACTCATCGCCGACATTCTCAAGAAAAACGGTTACCGCCAGGCGGATGTGAGCGATCCCAATGCCTTCGCCGCGCTCTATGATGGCGATCAGGGCACCAAGAAGGAACGCGTCTTCGCCGTTCTGAACGCGCGCTACCACGAGCAGGAAGCCGCGATCATTACCCAGGCCGGTGTGCCGGGCGCCATCACCATCGCCACCAACATGGCCGGTCGCGGCACCGACATCCAGCTCGGCGGCAACCCCGATATTCGCGTCGAACAGGAACTGGGCGACATGGAAGCGGGCCCCGAGCGCGAGGCTCGCGAGGCGGAAATCCGCGCCGAAGTGGAAGCCCTCAAGCAGAAGGCGCTGGAGGCTGGCGGTCTTTACGTGGTCGCGACCGAGCGCCACGAAAGCCGCCGCATCGACAACCAGCTGCGCGGCCGTTCCGGTCGTCAGGGCGATCCGGGACACACCCGTTTCTTCCTGTCGCTGGAAGATGACCTGATGCGCATCTTCGGCTCCGACCGCATGGATTCCATGTTGCAGCGCCTGGGCCTGAAGGATGGCGAGGCGATCGTCCATCCCTGGATCAACAAGGCCCTTGAAAAGGCGCAGCAGAAGGTCGAGGCGCGCAACTTCGACATCCGCAAGAACATCCTGAAATACGATGACGTGATGAACGACCAGCGCAAGGTCGTCTTCGATCAGCGTGTGGAACTGATGGACGGGGCCGATCTGGCCGCCACCATCGCCGACATGCGCGAAGAGGTCATCGAGGACATCGTTTCGCGCCACATTCCCGAGAAAGCCTATCCCGAACAATGGGATACGGACGGCTTGCTCAACGAGGTGCGCAGCGTCCTGAACATGGACCTGCCGGTGCATGAATGGGCGCAGGAAGAAGGCATCGCCAACGAAGAGGTGTCCGAACGCCTCAAGCGCGCGGCGGCCGAGGTCATGGCGCGCAAGGTTGCGCAATATGGCCCGGACGTCATGCGCCAGATCGAAAAGGCCATCCTGCTGCAGACGCTCGACCAGCTGTGGCGTGAGCATCTGGCGACGCTGGATCATCTGCGCTCCGTTATCGGCTTCCGCGGCTATGCCCAGCGCGATCCGCTTCAGGAATACAAGACCGAAGCCTTCAGCCTGTTCGAGGCGATGCTCGGTCAGCTGCGCCAGATCGTGACAGCCCAGCTCCAGCGTGTCGAACTGGTCATGGACCAGCCGCCGGAAATGCCATCCGACGAAGACCTGCCGGAGATGCATGTCTCCCACGGCGATGACGCGCTGGGGGACGAGACGACCGCCGCCATCTCCATCGGCGCCCGCGCAGCCGCCGAGGATCGCGACCCCAATGATCCCTCCACATGGGGCAAGGTGGGCCGCAACGAGCTTTGCCCGTGTGGCTCCGGCAAGAAGTACAAGCACTGCCACGGCGCGCTTTGACGCGCCGTCCTTTCGCTGAAAATGCCTGACGAAAGATCTTTCATGCCGCCGCAGCCTTAGCGCTTCGGCGGCATGACCATTTCAGGCATCCGTGCTCGCATCGCAAACCTCCTGCCCGTGCGGCGACACAAGCCATGTGACAAGCAGGGCAATACGGTCTAAGCAACGCGGAACGCTCAACCGATGACCGGACTTCGCAAGGCCCCCATGCTGGACCCTTCCTCGACCCCGCAAGGCGTTTCTCCCTATGCCGCCCGGCGCAAGGCGGAACGGATCAGTGCGCCTTTTGTCAGCCTGATCGTTCCCGTCTTCAACGAGGAAGAGGTCATCGAGCAGTTCCTCGATGTTGTCGGTGACATTCTGGCCCGCGAAGGTCTCGCGCATGAATTCGTCTTCATTGACGATGGCAGCCGGGATCGCACCGCTGCAATCCTGAGCGGGAAGATCTCTGCCGGGCTTCCCGGCTGCCTGATCGGCCTTTCGCGCAATTTCGGCAAGGAGGCCGCCCTCACCGCCGGCCTCGACCATGCCAATGGCGACGTGGCGATCGTGCTCGACGCCGACCTTCAGGATCCGCCGGAGCTCATTCCGCAGATGATCGAGGGTTGGCGCGCCGGTTATGACGTCGTCTACGGTCTGCGCGTGGACCGCACCAGCGACAGCGCCGTCAAGCGCGGATCCGCCTCCGCCTTTTACCGCCTGTTCAACCGCCTTTCCAATATCGACCTTCCGGCCAATGCGGGCGACTTCCGCCTCATCGACCGTTGCGTGATCGAGGCGTTGCGCGACCTGCCTGAGCGCAACCGCTTCATGAAAGGTCTTTTCGCCTGGGTGGGCTTTTCTGCCATGGCGCTGCCCTATGAGCGCCCGGCGCGTGCGGCGGGCACGACCAAGTGGAATTACTGGAAACTGTGGAATTTCGCGCTCGACGGGCTCACCGGTTTTTCGACCCTGCCCTTGCGCGTCTGGTTCTACTGTGGCGCGGGCATTGCCACGCTCGCCTTTGCCTATGCGCTCTATCTGGTTCTGCGCACACTCGTTTTCGGCATCGACATGCCAGGCTACGCCTCCATCATGACGGCGATCCTGTTCTTCTCCGGCATCCAGCTCCTCTCCATCGGGATCGTCGGCGAATATGTCGCCCGCCTCTTCAACGAAACCAAGCAACGCCCGGTCTATCTCGTGCGCGACGTGATATCCGGCCCGAAGCACCCTGCCGAGAACACAGAGACCGAGGGAGCAGGCGATGCCTGATCCGGCGTGGCGCGGACGGGCGGCCGGAGAGATCCTGGCGGCCTCGCGCTTCGGCATTGTCGGGCTCGCGGCGACGGGCGTTCACGCCGGGGTGGCGCTGGCCCTTGCCATGCCCGGCATTCTGCCGCCCCTTCTCGCCAATACGATCGCGTTCCTGACCGCGTTCACGGTGTCCTTCGCAGGCCACCACTTCTGGTCGTTCCCGCAAGACAGCGACACAGGCAAACGCTGGCATGCGCGTCTGCCGCGCTTTTTCCTGATCGCGCTTGGCGGCTTTGCCATCAATTCCGGCGCGCTCGCAAGCTGGCTCACCTTCACCGATTGGCCTCAATCGGCAGGTATCGTGGTCTCGATAATCGTGGTGCCGATAGTGACCTTTCTCGGCTCAAGGCTATGGGCCTTTGCCGATACCCGCCCCGCGCACCGTGTGCCCAAACGCCGAATTCCAGACGCACCTGATGAAAACTGACCATCACAACTGCGTGTAACTGCGCTTGATCTCCTCCTTCGTCTGACCAATCTTTAGCGAACCATTTCCACACGCCGATACTTGGACCGATGCACCGACGGTCGCGACCGGCACGGAGACATCCTTCATCCTCGTGGTGAAAGTCTGCATGGGGCGCTTCTCTCAACCGGATCTCTTTCATGTCTCACGATGCTTTGATCACTTCTCTCGAAGACTGGATCATCGACCAGGCGCTTGGCACACCCAACATCGTGAGCATGTTCCGCGATGTCTGCGAAACGCTCTATTCCATCGGCGTTCCCGTGTCCCGATCGATGCTTTCGTGGCCAACGCTGCATCCGTTGATCGAGGTGGAGGCCGCAATGTGGCGGCGCGGACAGACGGTGGTGCTGGAGCAATTCGCCCATCGCGACCAGAAATCGGACGAGTGGAATCTGAGCACCTTCAAGCATCTGGTGGATTCCGGCTCTTCGGTCCTGCGCCGCCGCCTTTCCGGACAAGGCGCGCTGACCGACTTCCCGCTTCTTGAAAAGCTCGCCGCCGATGGTTTCACCGACTATCTGGCGATGATGACACGGTTCGATTCCGCCTCCACCCAGCCGGTCGGCAAGAAGGCGGGCATCCTGATCAGCTGGACCTCGAACCGCGCGGGCGGCTTCACCGATTCCGACATCCAGGCCTTGCGGCGGATCCAGCGCGGCTTCGCCGTTGCATGCCGGACGGCCATTCAGGCCAGCATCACCACGAACATCACCGAAACCTATCTCGGCAAACATGCGGGACGGGAGGTTCTGGCGGGCAATATCCGTCGCGGCGACGGCGCGACCACCAGTGCCGTCATCCTCTATTCGGATCTGCGCGGCTCATCCACGCTTGCCGAGACCATGCCCGCCGACGCCTATCTCAGCCTTCTCAATGATTTCTTCGACTGCACCGCCGGCAGCGCCATCGAGGCAGGCGGCGAGGTCCTCGACTTCATCGGAGATGCGGTGCTGGCCATCTTCCCGCTGGGCGACGACGCCGAGTGCCCAGATGCCATCCGTGCCGCCAATGTGGCCGTCCGCGATACCATCCTCCGTCATCAGGCGGTCAACATGAGGCGCCGCAACAAGGGCCTGCCGGAATTCCAGTTCGGCCTGTCCGCCTCGCTCGGTGAGGTCATGTTCGGCAATATCGGCGTTCCCTCGCGCCTGTCCTTTTCCGTCGTCGGCCCGGCGGTCAACGCCGCCGCCCGCATCGAGGATCTGACAAAGGAACTGCGCACGCCCGCGCTGGCCACCGATGCGGTGGCGTCCTTTGATCCGCAAAACTGGGAAAGCATCGGCCCCCATCACCTGAAAGGCATGGAGCATCCGGTGGAACTCTTCCGCTGGCGGACGGGCGAAATAAAACGCGCGGCAGTCGCCTGACCACCGCGCGTCCTGTTCTGTCAATTCGGCAAAGGCTGAACGATCAGCGCACGATGAAACGATCAGCGCACGATGACCGGGGCGCCGACCTTCACGCGCTCATAAAGATCGATCACATCATTATTGAACATGCGGATGCAGCCGGAAGACACCTGGCGACCGATGCTCCAGTCCTCGTTGGTGCCGTGGATGCGGTAGATCGTGTTGCCGAGATAGAGCGCGCGCGCACCAAGCGGATTGTCTTCGCCGCCGGGCATGTAGGCCGGGATCTTGCGGCCAGCCTTGGCTTCGCGAACGCGCATCTCCTGCGGCGGCGTCCAGCCCGGCCACTTGGCCTTGCGGGTGATCTTTTCACGGCCAGACCAGGTGAAGCCCTCGCGCCCGACGCCGATGCCGTATTTCATGGCCCGGCCATGTTCCAGCACATAGGTCAGCGAGCGGTCCTCGGTGTCCACGATGATCGTGCCGGGAATTTCCGCCCCGCGATAGCTCACTTCACGGCGCTTGTACTTGCGCTTGGCGATCGCCGCAGCCGCGTCCTGGGTCATGTAGTATTTGACCCATGTGCGCGTTGCGGGGTCGAAAACCATTTCCTGTGCCTTGGCCGGCACGAAATGGAACAGGGTCATGGCCACCGCAGCGGCAATAAAAAACGTCACACGGCGCATATCAGCATCTCCGATCGTCGAAACCTGGCAAGGGGCGGTGCGTCTGCGGCCTGAAACAATGCCGCCACAAGGCACAAAACATGCTCGGACCCGCGTAGCCCCGCCAGTCCGATTCGCTTGGCCGATAGTTTAGATTGCGAAGCCCGGTTTGTATGTGTTCGCTAGCACACAGCGCACGGCATTTTTCACCCAAGCCGAACCTTGCCCTGCATTGCCCGCCCGCCCGTTTCAGGCTCTTATGCGAACCGACAACAGCCTGAATATCACTGTCAAACATACCCATAAAACAGCCGACACGGCCCGCCTGAGAGGAAACCGCCATGACCGACGCACCCCGCCTGCTGCCCATTCAGGAATTTGGAGCCGATGTGGAGGGCATCCCCGTCGTCTTCATCCACGGCTTCGGCGGAGACGCCATGGGCTGGACCAACATCCAGACCGCTCTCGCCCGGCGTGTGCATTCCTTCGCCTTCGACCTGCCCGGTCACGGCAAGGCCATCGACTGGCCGGTGATCGGCCACGCGGGCAAGACCTCGCAGGCCGTTGCGGCCACGCTGGACGGGCTCGGCCTGGAGAAACTCCATCTTGTCGGCCATTCCATGGGTGGTGCGGTTTCCGCCATGATCGCCATGCGCTCGCCGGAACGCGTCGCCAGCCTGACGCTTCTGGCGCCCGGCGGCTTTGGCGAGGAAATCAACCACCGGCTGCTGCGCCGCTATGCGTCCGCGCGCGACGAAGACCAGATCCAGATCCTGCTGGAGCAGTTCTTCGGCTGGGAGAGCGCCATTCCGCCGAAGCTTGCCGCCCATATCGCCGAAACCCGCGCCACACCCGGTGCGATCGAGGCGCTTGAGACCATGGTGGCCTCCATCATTGACGGGGAACGCCAGAAGATGCTGCCGCGCGACAAGCTGGCGGAACTTCCCTGCCCGGTAAAGGTCGTCTGGGGGACGCAGGATCGCGTTCTGCCCACCCGACAGGCGCATAACCTGCCCGGCCCGATCGCCACCCACGTCTTTGAGCGCGTCGGCCACATGCTGCAGCATGAAATCCCGCGCGAAGTCTCAAGCCTTGTCATGGAAAACGTGCGCGCAGGCACACTCTAGACGGCTTTCGCGACAGCGTGCGCGCTCAGGCGGGTGGCAGGAGATCATCGCGCCACACCTCGCCCAAGGAGCGCCGCGCCATCATGTGCGAACGCGGGTGGCTGACGGAATCGACCGACAACAGCCGCCCGTCGCGCAGGTAGGCGATGTAGAAGGAGCCGCTGTCCGGATCGCCGACGAGCTTTGTCTCATCGTGGAACTGGGACAGACCGGCGATCTGAAGCTTGACATCATACTGGTCCGACCAGAACCAGGGCACGGGGTCATAGACGACCTCATTTCCCAAAATGGCGCTTGCCGCCGCCTTCGCCTGATCGATCGCGTTCTGCACGCTTTCAAGCCGGATCGTCCGCCCATAGCGGGCCGCCGGAAAGGACGTGCAGTCGCCCGCCGCATAAATTGCGCGATCGGACGTGCGGCAGCTTGCATCGACGCAGATGCCGTTATCGACCTCTAGTCCGGCCGCCTGCGCAAGCTCCACATTCGGCACCGCACCGACCGCGACCAGAACCAGATCGCATTCGATGCGCGCGCCGGAGCCAAGCCGAACGGCCTGCGCCTTGTCCTCGCCTTCCACGGCCTCGACCGTGACACCGAAGCGGATATCGACCCCATGGTCGGCATGAAGCTTCTGGAAAAAGAGGGAAAGCGCGGGCGCGACGACGCGGTTCAGAACCCGCTCCTGGCTTTCCAGAACCGTCACCTCGTGACCAAGCTCCCGCGCGACGGCGGCAACCTCAAGCCCGATATAGCCGCCGCCGACAATCGCGATCCGGCAGGGCCTTTCCAGCACCTCGCGCAGACGATCCACATCGGCAAGCGTCCTGAGCGGCAGCACACCCGGCAGGTCGAAGCCCGGCAAAGGCAGATTGCGCGGCCTCGTACCGGTCGTAATAAGAAGCGTGTCATAGGCGATGCGCTCACCATTGGCGCAAACCACCTCACGCGCCGCACGGTCGATTTCGCCAACCGGGGTGGACACGCGCAGATCAATCTTGTGCGTGTCGTAGAATTCCTCCGGGCGCAACCACAGCCGTTCGGCCTCGAATTCGCCGGAGAGATATTTCTTGGACAGCGGCGGCCTTTGATAGGGGGGATGGGCCTCATCGCCCAGCATGACGATCCCGCCTTCATACCCTCCCTGACGCAGACTGTGGGCCGCCTGCGCGCCCGCCTGACCCGCGCCAATGATCACGCATGTCTCGCTCATCGCTGCTCCGCCAATGCCGGTTCCTCAAAATACGCAGGGCACAATACGCACTTTCCCCGGCCTTGCCATCCCGTCGCGGGGGCTGAAAGGGGAAAGATGAGAATATGTGCGATATGTCAGAGACTTAAAGTGCACGGAGGGTGGTCAGAAAGCTCTTCATCTCGTCATCGACGCGCGCGGCTTCCTCCAGCATGATCTGAGCGAGCCGGTCAACCGCGGCTCCTGTTTCCTCCGCCTGCCCTCGCGCCTTGGAAATTGCCGCGACCGCCTTGTCGCCATCCTCGCCAAGGGCGGCGGCCTCCTCCAGACGAAGGGAAAGCGCCGCGATTTCCGTACGCTGTGCGCTGACTGTCCGACGCACACCGCCAGCAACCTCATCGACGCTATCGACAACCCCGGAGGCCGCCCGGAAAACCTCGATTGCATCGTCGCTTGCGGAGCGGATGGCCTGAACCTCGGCCTCGATGTCCTGCGTCGCCGTCGCGGTCTGGGCGGCGAGCTGCTTGACCTCCTGCGCCACCACCGCAAAGCCCTTGCCCGCAGCGCCTGCCCGCGCCGCCTCGATCGTTGCGTTGAGCGCAAGCAGATTGGTCCGCTCGGCAACAGCGCGAATCGCCTCCAGCATGCCTTCGATACGCCCGGTGGAGGTGGAGAGCCGGTCCATGACCGCGTCACCGCCGCCAGACCGGCTGCGCGCATCCTCCGCAGCTTCATGGGAACTGCGCGCAAGCTCGGTCATCGCCTCCAGCGAGCTGGACAGGGCCTCACGCTGCGCCTGCGCCGCAGCCAGCGCGTCGAGCACCGCGCGGTGATTGGCGCCGGATCGGTCCGCTGCCCCCAAAACATTGCGCGCGGTGACAGCGACCGCCCCAACCGCCTCGTTCATCGCGCCGGCTGCCGTCTTCAGGCTGGCAATGGCAATGGAAACCGTTTCCTCAAGATGCTGCGCCATGTCGCCGATGCGGGTATTGCGCGCCTTCCAGGCCTCCCCCGCCTTTCGAACCTCCGCCAGGGCCTCCGCCCGCACCGCAGCCTCACGGGCATCCTGGATAGTTTCGGTCGGGGAGGGCGAACCGTCGCCCGCCGCCTCCTGCCCATCGACCACCGCGCCCGGCGCCCCCTCCACGTCCGGTGCCTTTGCCGTCGCGGCCTCTGCGTGGGTGCGGGCGAACCCGCCTGCGCCGATGACAACCAGAGCAAGTCCGGCGGCCAGCAAGCCAAGTGGCATCGCGAGTTGGACGCGGGCGGCGAGAGTGCCGCTCAGCCCCGGCAAATCGTCCTCCGGCTCCGCAGGCCTTGCGGCAAGAGCCGATGTCAGCCGCTCGATCAGGGTATCAAGCCCGGCGCGAAGCTCCCGCTCGCTGGCCCCGCGCGCAAGAACCGCCTCCACATACCCCGCAAAAGCATCGCGATAGTCGGAGACGAGCTTCGAAAGCCGCGCTTCCGTGCGCGCGGGAAAACGCGCAGCGCGAACCAGGCCGACGAGCGCATCCAGTTCGCCGGCCTCGTTTTGCGGGTCCCCCCGCCCCTCACGAACCAAAAAGACGGTCTCGATCTTCCGCGCCTTGTGAAACGCCTCGCGCAACGTGCTGAGCCCGGAAGGGGGCTTTCGCTGTGATGCCAGCGCCTCAAGCGCGGTCGCAACAGCATCGCCTGCACGCCTCATGTCGCCAAGCAGGCCGCTGCTCAGATCAGCGCCGATGCGCGTCTGGATCGCCTCAAGGCTCCGGAGACGATTGCGCACCCGATCGAGTTCGGAAAGGACCGCAGAAACCATGTCGGGAGCGGTCGCGCCGTGTCCTGCCAGGTTGTTGAGCCGCCTTTGCAACCCGCTCTCCGCCTCCCCCACCGGGGCCAGCGGCTCACGCGTCGGCGCAAGAAGATATCCTTCGACGGCCCGGCGATAGTCGCGCGCGGCCATGACCGCATCGGCAAGCGCCAGATAGGCCGCCCCCGCGCTCTGGTGTGCATTGGCGCGCCGTGTCTCCCAGGAATGCACCATCCAGAAAGAGGCTGCGACCGCACACAGGCCGAGACACAACACGGCGATGCGAAGGCCGCGCCGTCGCACGCCTCTGCCCCCCTCGCCCGGGTTTCCATCCTTGCCCTCAGTCATGAACCTGCCGATGCGGACGGATCGAGCCCTGGCGCACCGTGCGTCAGAACAGACCGTCCATATCTCCTTTTTATCTGATTATGCTTGATATTTCGTTTGCCTCCTCCCCTTGGTCAGGTGAAGAGCCCCCTTCGCGCAGATACGGGAGCCATCGGGCAAATGCTCCGGCTTGCGGCGGGCACCGCTTCCGCTATGGTAGCCGCCGCTCAGATCAGGCTTTCCCGTACGGGGGCCTTTCGCCAATTGGTCGCGAAAAGCGCCCTCCAACCGGATGTCTCCATGTCCATCTTCCTGAAAGCCGTTCCGGCGATCTTCGTGCTGTTGTGGTCGACCGGCTTCATTGGCTCCAAGATGGGAACCCCCTATGCGGAGCCGCTGACATTTCTGGTCCTGCGCTATGTCGCGGTCCTGGCGCTGCTCGGGCTCTCCATGATCATCATCCGTCCGCCCCGCGGCCTGACCATGCGCGAACGCGGTCATGCCATGGTGGTCGGCATGCTCATCCACGGGCTTTATCTGGGGGGCGTCTTCTGGTCGATCAGCCGGGGCATGCCCGCAGGCGTTGCCGCCCTGATTGTCGGCCTCCAGCCGCTGATCACCGCGCTGTTTGCCGGCGTTGCGCTCGGCGAGCGGATCGATCTTCGCTATTGGATCGGCATGGCAGTCGGACTTGTCGGCATTTCACTCGTTCTGGGTCCCAAGGCAGGCCTTGCCGGAGGAGGCATCACTCCGCAAACCGTGGGCACGTGCCTGATTGCCGTGCTCGGCATTTCCTTCGGCACCATCTACCAGAAGCGCTACGCCCAGCAGATGGAGATGCGCGGCGGCGTCTTCTATCAATATGCGGGCGCAGGTGCCCTCACCGCGCTGGCGGCCTTCTTCACCGAAACCGGCACTGTGCAGTGGACGGGCGAATTCATCTTCGCGCTCGGCTGGCTGGTTCTGGTCCTGTCGCTCGGCGCGATCTCCCTGCTGATGTTGCTTATCCGCAAGGGCGAGGTCTCACGCGTCGCCGGGCTCTTCTATCTGGTGCCTGCGGCCACCGCGGTTGAGGGCTATTTCCTCTTCGGCGAGGAACTCGCGCTGATACAGATCGTCGGCATGGTGATCGCAATCGGCGCTGTCGCGCTGGTCTCCAGGCCCCGCCGGGCGATCGCCAAAACGGCCGAGGCGCCCGCAAGCTGAAACGCGGGCGGGCTCAAAGACCGCGCACGGGCGGTTAGGCCGCCCGCACACCATCCAGGAAGACATCGACCTCGCGCCGGATGGTCTCCACCTGTTCGGCCAGATGCTGCGAGAGATCCTCGACCCCGCGGCCGGTCCGCCGCGCATGCTCGCTGGCTTCTCCGACCCCGCCCATGGCTTCCGCGCCTTCCTGGGAGCGCGAGGAGGCGCCGCTGATATTGTGCGAGATCGCATCCACCGACTGGCTCTGCTGTTCAACCGCGGCGGCCACCGAATTCGCGATGGCGTTCATGTCATCGATGATCTGGCGGATATCGGCAATCGATGCGGTCGCCACGGTGGATGTCGACTGGATCGATTCCACCTGCGCCGCGATTTCTTCCGTCGCGCGGGAGGTCTGGGTGGCCAGTTCCTTCACCTCTGCCGCCACGACCGCGAAGCCCCGTCCCGCTTCCCCCGCCCGCGCGGCCTCGATGGTGGCGTTGAGGGCCAGAAGGTTCGTCTGATCGGCAATATCGCGAATGAGATGCATCACCTTGCCGATCCGCTCTGCCGCCTCAGCGAGGCTCTCCATGGTGGCTGAGGTTTGCTCCGCCCCTGTCAGCGCGCGATGGGCGATTTCGCGCGATCGGCCCGCCTGATCGGCGATCTCGCTGATGGAGGATGCCATCTGCTGGGTGGCGGCGGCGGCTTCTCCGACATTTTCAGACGCGATGCTGACGGACTGACCGGCGCGCCGCGCTTCGCCCGTCACATTGTCGGACGCCTCCTCCACCGCCTGGGCGGCACCGCGAAGATCTTGCGAGGTGCTGGTCAATTTGGCGAGCACTTGTGCGACCGTCGTCTCGAACGCGCCGACAAGATCCGCGATGCGGCCTGCGCGCTGATTGCGGGCCTCCGCATCCTCCGCCTGTGCGGCCTGCAGCTTTTCGCGTTCAAGCGCGCTGTCTCGGAAAACCAGCAACGTGCGCGCCATGGCCGACAACTCGTCCTTGCCCCGGGTTCCGGGGATCGTGACGGCGTTGTCGCCTTCGGCAAGGCGCTCCATCACCTTGCGCAGGGCCACAAGCTGGCCCGTGATCGAGGCGGCGATGGTCAGCCCCAACAGCATGGAGACCACGATTGCCGCCCCGATGATGGCCGCAACCAGCAACAGGGTGAAGGTGCGCGCGCGGTCCAGACTTTCGCCCGCATCCGCCTGTCCGGCCACAGCGCCTGCCCGAAGCGCCTCAAGACGCGGTGGCAACAGGGAGAACAGCGTTTCCATCAGTTCCCGGGACCGGATGAGTTCCGCCTTTTCTTTCGCAAAGCCGTCAAAAGCCGCGCGATAGCCCGCAAGCGCGGCGACCAGGTCTTGCTTCACGTCAGCGTCGAGCTTTGCCCTGTTGAGCGCGCGGTCCAGCCGACTGTAGGAAACCTCAAACAGCCCTTCCGCAACATCGTTGCCCTGAAGAACAAAGGCTTTCTCGTCGCGCGAGACCTGAATGACCGCAAGCTGAAGCTTTGCGAGGGCGGGATCGTTGCGGGCAAAGCGCGCCGCTTTCGTCACGGCCTTCTCAATGGTTGAGCTCGTTTCACCCAATTCCCCGAGCAACCCGCTCTCCAGGTCGAAGCCGATCCGGGTCTGGGCCGCATGCAGGACAGCGGCCGTCTCATGGATATCGTCAAGCGTCTCCATCACCCCTGCCAGTTCCGAACGGTAGGGGGCCGCCACATCGCTCGCCTCGATCCGCGCCGCGATTGCGCGCATGTCCGCCTCGCGCGCCAGGATGGCCGACATTGCTTCTTCGGAAGGCTGATAGAGATAGGTCTTCTCCGCATTTCGCAGGCCCTGCGCCGCCGCACTCATCTCGCTGACCAGCCCGGCGAAATCGGCATAGGCGCCCTCCCTGTCCGTCGCCTCCTTCACAAGTATCTGGCTCCACCAATAGGTGCCGCCGACACCGACCAGACCAACCACGGCAATCACGACAAGAGAAAACACCCGCGCCTTGAGCGACAGCCCGGAAAGAAGTCCGCTTGCATGCGCCAGTCGCTTTCGCGATGTCTGCACGCTCTCCCCCTGCCCATGGCGTCCCTGCTCGCCAGACTTGCGTTTGAACGAAAAACTCATCACCTGAACTCCAGCCCAGATCACCCCCAATTTGCAGTGAACGTTAGGTCAGATAAGTTTACCAAGCGATAACAACGCGTCCTCAAACCATTGAATACATATGATTATTTTATCATCACATCCTTCCCCTACGTTTCGATCGAGGAAGTGACGAAAAACAAAGAATTTTTTAGAATGCTCATATTCATTCCATCCGAATTAATGCCTAGGACATGGGCGAACGGACACCCCCGCGCGAAGCGCTATGCCTTCAATTCATGCAGATACCGCAGCGCGGCACGAGTGCCGCGCGCATCCTTCGTCACGCAACGACAGAAACTGTCAAAAAGCAGCAAGTCCCTCCCTTTGGAGGACTCGACAGATGCCTGTTTGCAGCGCAACATGACGTATCGGTAAATGACCCTGCCAACAAACAAATCGCAAAAGGCAGGGCGACGAACTTGGGGGATCCGAAATGACACTCGCCGCGCCGTCTCCGGCAACCGCCACGCCTGGCCTCATCGACATTGCAGCGCCGGCCATTGAAGCCGTCGACAGTCTGGTGAAGGCCGCGGCCGCCAGCATACGTGCTCGTGTCGTGGTCGACGGGCGGATCGATGCCGCGCGCATGGATGACGAGCAGCGCGCGACCCACGGACTTGCCTGGCTGGCAACCTATGCCCAGGCGCTGCGCCAGATCGCCGATTATGCGCAACGCATGAGCGCAGCCGGGCGCTATGGCAAGATCGAGGATCAGCTGGCCCGCATGGCCTTTGCCGAATATCTGGCCCAGATCTTCGGCGGCATCCCCATGAGCCAGGGCGAGATCGTGCGCCTGTCCGACCTCGGGCTCGACGGCGCGACCATCGCCCAAGCCCGCACGAGCGAGATCGAGACGCTGATCGCCACCGGCAACACGGCGGCAGAGCGCGCGCATCTGGTGGAGCTGATGGTCCAACAGCAAGGCGCGGCCACCGTGGGCGATGCCGGGCTGGACGAAACCTACGAACAGATTCGCAACGAGATGCGCCGCTTCGGCGATGCAGAGGTGCTGCCCCACGCCCACCAGTGGCACCAGGACAATGCCTATATCCCGCTTGAGGTGATCGCCGACATGGCGGAGCTGGGCGTCTTCGGCCTGACCATTCCGGAAGAATATGGCGGACTGGGACTTGGCAAGGAATCCATGTGCGTGGTCTCGGAGGAATTGTCCCGCGCCTATATTGGCGTCGGCTCGCTCGGCACCCGCTCGGAAATCGCCGCGGAACTGATTCTGTGCGGCGGCACGGATGAGCAAAAGGAAAAGTGGCTGCCGCTCATCGCCTCCGGCGAGGTTCTGCCCACCGCCGTCTTCACCGAACCCAATACCGGCTCCGACCTCGCCTCGCTCAAGACCCGCGCCGTGCGCGATGGGGACGTGTGGAAGGTCTCGGGCAACAAGACATGGATCACACACCCGGTGCGCGCGGACCTGATGACCCTGCTTGCCCGCACCAACCCGGAAGAGCCCGGTTATCGCGGTCTTTCCATGTTCCTGGCCGAAAAGCCGCGCGGCGACGATGACAATCCCTTCCCGGCGCAAGGCATGACCGGCGGCGAGATCGAGGTGATCGGCTATCGCGGCATGAAGGAATACGAAATCGCCTTCGACAATTTCGAGGTGAAGGCGGAGAATCTCCTCGGCCAGGTCGAAGGGCAGGGATTCAAGCAGCTCATGCAGACCTTCGAAGGCGCGCGCATCCAGACCGCGGCCCGCGCGATCGGCGTTGCGCAATCCGCCCTGGAACTAGGCCTGCGCTATGCCCAGGAGCGCATCCAGTTCGCCCGCCCGATCATCAAATTCCCGCGTGTGGCCGACAAACTCGCCATGATGGCGTGTGAGATCCTCGTAGCCCGCCAGCTCACCTATCATTCCGCACGGGAAAAGGACCAGGGCCGCCGCTGCGATCTTGAAGCCGGCATGGCCAAGCTTCTGGCCGCCCGTGTCGCATGGGCGGCAGCCGACAATGCCGTACAGATCCATGGTGGTAACGGCTTCGCGGAGGAATATCCGATCAGCCGCGTGCTGTGCGATGCCCGCATCCTCAATATCTTCGAAGGTGCTGCGGAAATTCAGGCGCAAGTCATCGCGCGCCGCGTGCTGGAGATGGCGGCCGAGTGACCCTGTGGCCGAATGCCTTTTCCTTACGACACCATCGACTGGCGCGCCTTCAATTGGCGCGTTAGTCGCGGAAGCTGACAGTCATCCATTTGGTATTTCTGATTATATTCTCGCCGGCCTGATTTAAAGACGCATTTGTTCACGAGAATTTTTACGAAGCCAGACGCAGACTTTCGCTCATTGGCCTTGATTTATCCGCGATATGGTCCTATGTCGCTTGGACCAGTTATTTCGATCTTCTAAGATACTGCCTGTCCGACAATGGTCGCAGTTTCGTGACGACAACTATAACTGCGTTAAGCCGCGGCAATCTCGCAACGCGGTCACTGAGATGATGGAGACAGGTAGAATGGCTACCGGCACCGTGAAATTCTTTAACACCACCAAGGGCTACGGTTTCATCCAGCCTGATGCCGGCGGGAAGGACGTTTTCGTCCACATTTCCGCTGTTGAGCGCGCTGGCATGCACGGCCTCGCCGAGAACCAGAAGGTTGAATTCGAGCTCGAGACCGGTCGTGACGGCCGCACCTCAGCCGGCTCCCTGCGCGCGATCGACTGATCTCGTCGACAGGTTACGAATTTCGAAGCCCGCCCGGGAAACCAGGCGGGCTTTTTTCTTGTCTGAAAGGGCGCAGCCTCGACTTGCGGCCCCGCAATCGAGACGACCGAAAACCGGCCCGCCGCAGGAGCGACGAACCGGAACCAGGATTACCGGGAAGCTTGAAAAGCCGGAGCCGTCAGTCGACGGGAACCTGCGGCTCGTCCTTTGTGCGCCTGATGGTCAGCGCGGTGCGAACACTGTCCACGTTGGGCGTGGCGGTCAGGTCGCGAATAATGAAATTCTGAAATGTCTGCAGATCGGGCGCGACGCATTTCAAAAGGAAATCGACCTCCCCCGACAGCATGTGCGCCTCGCGCACCAGCGGCCACTTGGCTGTGGCTTGCTCGAAAGCCTGCAGATCGCTTTCCGTCTGGCTGTGCAGCCCGACCATGGCGAACGCGGTCACATCGAAACCGAGCTGCTTTTCATCGAGAAGCGTCCGGTATCCGCGGATGATCCCCGCCTCCTCCAGCGCCCTTACCCGGCGCAAACATGGCGGAGCGGAAATGCCGACGCGTCGCGCCAGTTCCACATTCGTCATGCGGCCGTCTTCCTGGAGTTCCCGCAGGATCTTCCAGTCGATCGCATCCAATCGCGCCTTCACTATATCACTCCTGCTTGCCGCAAGCATCGATCACACTAAAACAGAGCACCCGGGGACAAGGTGTCCCACCACGAGTCGCATGCCATGCTGTATTCTTTTTGCGCTGATTTGTAAGCATATAACAATATGGCGCACGATTCGGAAAGATTATGAGAGGATATCCCCCGTGCCCGATCCTGTGACAGATGGCAACGAGACGCCGCAGATCGGATCGGCCTGGGTGCTGAGTGATGGCAAGGCTGGCGACGAAAACCAGTGCGTCGCCGTGGCCGAGGCGCTCGGCGCGCCCTACGAGACCCGCCGTGTTTCGCCGCGCCCGCCCTTTGTCTGGTTCATGCCGCGCGGCCCCATTGATCCGCGCGAAAGACCCTCAAGGCCGCAAAGCCCGATCCGCCCACCCTATCCCGATCTTGTCATCGCGTCCGGCAGGCGCGCCGTGCCCTATCTGCGCCATGTCCGCCGGGCAAGCGCGGGCAAGACGATGACCGTCTTCTTGAAGGATCCGCACACCGGACCGGAAACCGCGGATTTCATCTGGGTGCCGGAACATGATCCCTTGCGCGGACCCAATGTGCTTGCGACCCCCACGCCACCGCACCGCTTCTCGGCAAGCCGATTGCGCGAGTTGCGGTATTTCCCGCCGACGCAGATCGCCAGACTTGCGAAACCCCGCGTCGCCGTTCTGGTGGGCGGCGACAGCCGCCATCATCATTTCTCCGATTACGACGTGGAATCCTTTGGCCATGCGCTTGAGCATCTGGGCGAGACATCGCGGCTGATGATCACACTGTCGCGCCGAACCCCGACCTTGCTTGCCGACCGCGTTTCGCGCCTGGCGACGGGCGGGCCGCATCTTTTATGGGACGGAACGGGGGAAAATCCGCTTGCGGCCTACCTTGCGAATGCCGAAGCGGTTGTTGTCACGGCGGATTCAACCAATATGGTTGGAGAGGCGGCCGCGACCGGCCGTCCGGTCCTTGTCTATGAACCGAGCGGGGGACACCGAAAAATCAGTGTCTTTTTGGAGAAAATGTCGGCTCTGGGCGTCACCCGCCCCTTTGCCGGACGTCTTGAAACCTATAGGTACGAGCCAATAGACTCCACGCCTGTGATCGCGGACGAAATCCGGCGGCGCTTTCAGGCCCGACGGACCGGTCGCCCCGAATAGACCGGCACAGCGAAACGGACCGGAAAACCCGGTCGCACAAGAACCCAAGAAGCCAGACGAGCAGCAGACAAGCCCATGACCGCCCAACACACCAAGCTTCTCATCATCGGCTCCGGCCCCGCCGGTTACACGGCCGCGATCTACGCTGCCCGTGCGATGGTCGAACCTACGCTGATCGCGGGCCTTCAGCCCGGCGGCCAGCTCACCATCACCACCGAAGTGGAGAATTATCCCGGCTTCGCCGATCCCATCCAGGGCCCCTGGCTGATGGAACAGATGCAGAAGCAGGCGGAAAACGTGGGCACGAACATCGTCTGGGATCTCGTTTCGGACGTGGACCTGACCGCCACCCCGAAGCGCGTCGTGCTGGATGGCGGCGCCGTCTACACAGCCGATGCGGTGGTCATCTGCACCGGCGCGCAAGCCAAGTGGCTCGGCCTGCCCTCCGAAGAAGCCTATATGGGCGCCGGCGTCTCCGCTTGTGCGACCTGCGACGGTTTCTTCTACCGTGGCCGCAAGGTGGTCGTGATCGGCGGCGGCAACTCTGCCGTTGAAGAGGCGCTCTATCTGGCGAACCTTGCCGACGAGGTGACCATCGTCCACCGCCGCGATGAATTCCGCTCCGAGAAGATCCTTCAGCAGCGCGTCTTCGCCCATCCCAAGATCAAGGTGATCTGGGATCATGCGCTCGACGAGGTCCTCGGCGGCGGCACGCCTCCTGCCGTGACCGGCGCGCGATTGAAGAACGTCAAGACCGGCGAGACGCAGGAAATCGCCACCGATGGCGTCTTCATCGCCATCGGCCATGCGCCCGCGGTCGAGCTCTTCAAGGATCAGGTTCGCTTGAAGCCGACAGGTTATATCTGGACGGAGGCTGATTCGACCAAGACCTCTGTGCCGGGTGTTTTCGCCGCCGGTGACGTGACCGACGAGATCTATCGTCAGGCCGTGACCGCCGCGGGAATGGGCTGCATGGCCGCGCTCGAGGCAGAGAAATATCTGGCGGAACTGGCCCTGAAAACCGAAGTGGCCGCCTGACAGGCGTTCATCATCTGGCAGTGGCGGGCGCCGGACGGCGGTGTGCCCGGAGAGGAACCGGAACATGGACTGGGACAAACTGCGTATCTTCCACGCAGCGGCGCAGGCAGGCAGCTTCACCCATGCCGGCGACATGCTGCATATGAGCCAGTCTGCCGTCTCCCGCCAGGTTTCCGCGCTGGAACAGGAACTGCACGTCTCCCTGTTCCACCGCCACGCCCGCGGCCTGTTGCTGACCGAACAGGGCGAAATGCTCTATCGCACGGCACAGGACGTGTTGCGGAAACTGGAAGCGGTCCAGTCGCGCCTGACCGACACCAAGGGCAAACCCTCCGGCCTGCTGCGCATCACCACCACCGTCGGTCTCGGATCCGGCTGGCTGACCTCGCGCCTTAACGAGTTCGTCGATCTCTATCCGGATGTGAACCTTGAGCTGCTTCTGACAGATGACGAGCTGGACCTGTCGATGCGGGAAGCCGATGTGGCCATCCGCCTGCGGCAACCGGTCCAGCCCGACCTGATCCAGCGCAAGCTCTTCACCGTCCACTTCCATCTCTACGCCTGCCCGACCTATCTGAAGCGTTTCGGAAGTCCGGTGACCGAGAGCGATCTCGACAATCACCGCATCATCAGCTTCGGCGAAAAGGCTCCGGTCTATCTGCGCGACATGAACTGGCTGGAAACAGCGGGCATGCCGGAGGGCCAGAAGCGGCGCGTGTCGCTCAAGATCAACAACGTCATCGCGATCAAGCACGCCGTCCAGCGCGGCATCGGCATTGCCCTGTTGCCCGATTATCTAGTGGAACCGGATTCCAACCTCGTGCAGCTCATCGCAGGTGCCGATGTGCCCAGCTTCGACACCTATTTCGTCTATCCCTCGGAGATGAAGAACACAGCCCGGATCACCGCCTTCCGCGATTTCCTGCTGTCCAATGCCGAACACTGGGTCTATTAGGTCGCACCAGCGATCGCAGCTCCCTTTGCACACGCGCCAATTCCGTGAAAAGCCTGCCGGAAACGAGCAAAACCGGGCTTCGTTGGCAGGCCGCATGTTTCCATATCAAGGCCATGCGCACAGTGCATACCAGACTTGCGCGAGTGATAGTTGTTTAGGCACCCTATGCACCGCATATAGGCAGTGTCTGATGGTTCTGGGCCGTCGCAACCTCCTCCCTGCGACGCGCCGATTTCAGCCATCTGTTCCCTCTGGAAGGTGAATGTCCACGAGTTTCTCGTGGTCAAAACTTTTACCGGGCCTCTCGTGGGCCCGGTTTTTTTTTGCGTTCTCCCTCCTGCGCCGCATCAAGATCGCGACACCGGAACAAGCCCCTCTCAACGCGCGCCGACCCGATCCGCCCACGCCCCGCGCGGCACCGGCTTCGTTCACCGCCCCGTCATCGAAACGTGATATTTTCTGGTTACTTGTCCGCTCAGGTCGCTGCCCAGACCCCCGGATAGACGCGAGGCTCGACGCTTTCCTGGCAAATGAGCGCGCACACCCGAGACACCACATCGCCGAGCAACCTCAAGCAGCCCGCGCGCACCCTGCCCCAAGCGCCCGCCCTTGACTGACAACCAGTCCCGATGCCTGTCACGCATACGTACACCCGACCGGTTGGCGAAGACGCCATTCCGCTGGGGCATATATTTGCCGGAAAAATAGTCAGGCAAAAACACCGCCCGGATCGGGCTCTGGTCAAGCCATGCGCACAGTGCATGAATTAGGCAAAGCTGGTCACCGGTAGAGAGCCTCCCCCTCCAACCCCTGATAAATCGCTGCGACCTGTTCGGCATATCCATTGAAAAGACGTGTCGGGACGCTCTCGTCGGTTCCCAGCAGGCGTTCGCTCGCCTGGCTCCAGCGCGGATGGGGAAACTCCGGGTTCACATTCGCCCAGAACCCGTATTCTGACGGGCCCACGGCCTCCCAGAAAGAGGTTGGACGTTCGGAAGTGAACGTGATGCGGTTGATCGATTTGATCGACTTGAA
Organism: Breoghania sp.; assembly: GCF_963674635.1. Classification (NCBI taxonomy): domain Bacteria; kingdom Pseudomonadati; phylum Pseudomonadota; class Alphaproteobacteria; order Hyphomicrobiales; family Stappiaceae; genus Breoghania; species Breoghania sp. The sequence goes on along the minus strand of NZ_OY771475.1, from coordinate 3,706,500 downwards.
GCCATATTTCCACGGCAGCGCGAGCCGCAGCGGCGCGCCGAATTGAGCCGCAAGCGGTTTGCCGTAGACGCCGGTGACCAGAAAGGCGAGCTCGTTCGTCGCCTCCGCCATGGTCACCCCTTCCGTATAGGGCCAGGGATACCAGCTCTGGCGCTGACCGGAGGCCACGTCCGGGTCGAAAAAGGTCTGGAACCTGACATGGGTCGCCCCCGCTTTCGGTCGCGCAAGACGAACGAGATCGGCAAGCGCGAAGCCTGTCCACGGAACGGCCATCGCCCAGGCTTCCACGCAACGATGCCGATAGAGCCGTTCCTCCAGATCGACACGGGCAAGGAGATCGTCGAAATCGAGGACCCTCTCCTCCTCCACCATGCCGTCTATGCGGATCTGCCAGGGGCTCAGCTTCATCGCCTGCGCCGCCTTGTAGATGCGCTTGTGCGAACCGAACTCGTAGAAATTGTTGTAGGTGGAGGCGGTATCTTCGTCCGTGAGATCGCGATCGAGCGTGTAGGTGGCATTGCGGCGGGCCGGATAGAGATCGGTTGTGGCGACGTTCGCGGACGGAGCCTGCTCCTGCGCCTGCGCGCGAAGCGGCACCAAACCTGTGGCCGCGCCTGCGATCAGCCCCGCGCCCAGTCCCGCCCTCGCCAGAAAGCGCCGTCGATTGAGAAACACCTCCTCCGGCGTCGCGCAAGCCTCCGCAATCTCCCAGCTTCGCCGAGCGATGATATGCATGATCCTCTCCTCCAATGCCCCGCAGGCAAAGCCCTAGCGCCAGATGGGCGGCGGTTCAAATCACCACGCCGTCACGACATCGGGAGCAGGAATTCAGGATCGGAAAAACGAAAAAGACGGGCGGAAGTTCCGCCCGTCTGAGGTTCGTTCGTGTCTTGTCGCAGCCGAGACCTAGGCGGCCTGCCGGCCGTGCTTTTCAAGCACCTGATCCGCCAGACGGCCGGAAAGTTCGGCCAGATGATCGAAACGGGCGGTGAAGTTGCCAACGCCGGCGGTGGCCGAGCGCATTTCGATGATCAGATCGCCGATCTCCGCTTCCGGCATCATGGCCTTCACCTGATCCCAGCCGGGCCAGTCCGGGCGGGCGTCGAAGCCCAGGATCTGGCCGCGGCGGGCGGAGATGAGGGCATTGATCTTCGCCGTCGCTTCGCTCGGGCAGTTCAGGACAACCTCCATGATCGGTTCCAGCAAGACCGGCTTGCAGGCCGCCATGCCTTCACGCATGCCGATCTGCGCCGCCGCCTTGAAGGCCTGATCGGAGCTGTCGACGCTATGGTAGGAGCCGTCCGTCAACGTCACCGCGACGTCGACCACCGGAAAGCCGAGCGGCCCCTGTTTCAGGTATTCCCGCGCACCCGTTTCCACGGAGGGGATATATTGCTTGGGCACCACGCCGCCGGTGATCTTGCTGGTGAAGACGAAGCCCTCCCCGCTTGGCGCCGGGCCAATGTCGAGCACCACATCGCCGAACTGGCCATGTCCGCCCGACTGCTTCTTGTGCCGCCCGCGAACGGTGGTGCTGCCGCGGATCGTCTCCTTGTAGGGCACATGCGGCTGGCCGGTTTCCACCTTGATGCCATAGCGGCCCGTCAGCCGCTCCAGGGCCACGCGCAAGTGCATTTCGCCCTGCCCGCGCAACAGCATTTCAGCCGTATCCTGCACCTGCTCCACGATCAGCGAGGGGTCTTCCTCGATGATGCGGCTGAGCGCGGCGGAGAGTTTCACTTCATCCTTGCGCTCGCCGGGCGCAACCGCGAAGGCCATCACCGGGGCAGGGGGCGCCAGCTTGACGAAATTGGCCTCAGGCGCCTTGTCCGCGCGCAGCGTTTCGCCGGTGGAGGCCTCCTCCAGCTTGCCCAGCGCCACGGTTTCACCGGCCCCGGCCGCATCGCGCTTGGTCACCTGACTGCCCATGACCCGCAGGACACCGGAGACACGGCTTTCCTTGCCATTCGCATTGAAAAGGAAGGTGCCGTCGGAAACGGTTCCGGAAAGCATGCGCACGATGGAGAGCTTGCCCGCATGGGGCGTGTGCAGCGTCTTGAGAACCTGCACCACCGTTCCCCCCTGCCCGTCATAGCCCAGACGTTCACAGGTCTTCTCCACCGTCGGAGCTTCATGGCGCAACACTTTCATCAAACGCGTGATGCCATTGCCATGCTCCGCGGACCCCAGCAGGACCGGGCAGATCAGCCCGCTGCGCATCTCCTGAACGAGATCCTTGAAGACGTGATTGCGCTCCGGCTGGATATCCTCCAGCAACTTTTCCATCAGCTCATCGTCATAGTCCGCGATGGCCTCCAGCATTTCAAAGCGCGCCTCGATCTGGCGCTCGCGCTCGGCGGAGGGGAAATCGATCACCTCGCTGGCGTCGTTCTCCTGGTAGACGAAGGCGCGCTCCAGGGTCAGGTCGATGAAGCCCGTGACGGATCCGTCCTTGCGGATCGGGATCTGACGCAGCACGAGCGGCACGGCGGAAGCCGGCTGCAGCATCGTCAGCACGTCATGGACGCGCCCATCCACCTTGTCGATCTTGTTGAGAAAAAGCATGCGCGGAATGCCGCGCTCTTCCAGCCGCTTCAACAGAAGCTGGAGGGCGGGAACCTTCTTGGGATCAGGTTCTGCCACCACGATGGCCATGTCGACGCCGGGAAGGACGCCGTCTGTCTCGGCCAGAAACTCCACCGACCCCGGGCAGTCGATGAAAGTATAGGAATCCCCCATGAACTCGGTTTCGGCGATATTCGCCTCCACACTCATCACATGAGAACGCGCCTCCGGAGAGGCATCACCGACGGTGTTGCCCTGGGAGACCGTTCCCTTGCGCTGGATGGCCCCCGTGCGCGCCAGGATCGATTCAAGCAAAGAGGTCTTGCCACTTGCGAATGGACCGACCAGCGCAATGCACCGGGGCCCGGCTTGTCTGCCGTTGGCGTCTCCCATGATGGTCTCTCCTTCTGATTCTCGGGTACGAGAAATGCGATGGACGCTGCGGAGAGCTCAGTCCCGATTTGAAGTTCCCTATTTGTTCGTCTGCGTCCATCCTCCGCGATAGGGGAAACCGGCAGGCTTTTCTGCCGACCCGCAATCATCGTCTCAGCCATGCGGAACAGAAGCAAGTGAATCGAATGTCGCGGTGCGGCAAATCCATTTCCGATTGACTAAATCGGGGCCCTTTCTTCGCTCAAGGTGGCATGCTAGGCCTGATCGTGAATATTCACACTTCGGCATGTGACGGGGAGGTCACGCCAAGCGTGTCGGTATCCCTGAAAAACGAGGAGAGATGGAATGCAGACCGAAACAGTCAGTGGTGTCGAACTGCAGGTACTGACCCCGGAAGAGGTGAAAGAGCGTTTCGACAACGATGAGATCGTGCTGATCGACGTGCGCACTCCGGCCGAATACTCTTTCGAGCACATTGCCGGTGCGATGCTGTTCCCGATGTCGTCGTTCGATCCGGGCAAGCTGCCCGTCCAGACCGGCAAGCCGATCGTCTTCCATTGCGGCTCGGGCATCCGCTCCAAGGCGATCGCGGATCGCTGTGCGCAGGCAGGTCTCGCCCCGCTGGCCCATATGGGCGGCGGCTTCAACGCCTGGAAGGCCGCCAAACTGCCATATAACGCAATCGATCCGGCCACCGGTGCCGTGGTCAGGAGATAGCCAGTCCGGGCCGCGCGCGCCTTCTCCCAGACAACAAAAGGCCGGGCGATCGCCCGGCCTTGCAGCGGCACGTGGTGCCCCGAGCGATCCGAAACGATCGCCTCCGACATGCAGATAGCCGCCGTAAAGACGCAGATTGTCATCGGGTGGACCCCAACCGTCCCATCGACCTGAAGACAAAAAGCATGGTCAAGCGGCGAGACCCGATGCACCCGCGGATGGAAGCCGTTCTACTCCAGCGACCTCAGTTCCAGTTCCGCGATCCCGGCGGCCAGATTGAGCCCGACCTGGCTCTTGAGGCTCACCGGTTGCAACACGATCGAGGCGTCCCCGCCCCCGACCAGCGCATTGGCACCAAGCCCCACACCCAGGGTGGCCTCCGCTGACACACCAACATAATCGCCCGCAAGCGCACCGGCTCCGACATCGCTTGAGCTTGCAAAGACAAGCCAGCGAATAATGCCGCCTTCGCTTACGCCGAGATCGAGGCCCACGCGCCGGATCTGACCGAAATAGATGTCGATCTCCCCGGCCTCGACGCGCTGGAACGTGCAGGAAAGATCCTTGGCGGAGGAAAGCGGTGTGCCCTCGCCGCTTTTGACGGCGCAATCGAGAATGCCGACCTCTACAGACCCACCCCCTTGCGCAAACGCAGGCATTGTCGTGAAAGCGGAGCCAGCACAGACCAGCAAGGCCATTGCCACAAACGCGGCGCGAGCTCGTCCGTTAGATCCAGGCCCGACACGCGAGCCTTCAAGTGCGGTCAATGATTATCCTCCCGGTGCGCCGCCTTCCGACACGGGCGCAGACGAGCCCGCATCGGTGACGGTTTTCACGCGCAGACGTTACCGCCTGCGCGTGAAGGGATCCAGCCAAGGCGGACCTAGTTCGCAGCATTCAGTTTGAGCGATGCAATGCCCGCCGCAACATTCAGGCCGTTCTGGACCTGGACGCTGACAGGATTGAGCGCGATCGACTTGTCCATGCCGCCGATGAGCGCATTGGCGCCGACGCCGCCGCCCACGGTCGCCTCGGCCGAGAGACCGACATAATCGCCCTCAAGGGCTCCCGGCTCCACATCCGCGGCAGGCGCGATGACGCCCCAGGCGATCTTGGTCACATCCGTCTTGCCCACATCGAGGCCGAACTTCGTGATGCGGCCGGTATAGGTCTCGGCCGGGCCGGAAACCGGCTCGAAGACGCAGGTGAGGTCCTTGGACGAGCCGAAGATGAAACCGGACCCACCGGCGACCGTGCAGGTGAGCGCGCCGGCCTTCACGCCGGGTTCGGCAGCTTGTGCGGGCCCGCTCACGGGCACGGATGCGAGTGTCCCGGCGATGGCAACGGTGGCGAGAAGCGCAACAGTGGGCTTCGCAGTGATACGTTTGGTCATATCATCCCTCCTTTTGTCGGCGGTGCCGCCTTCCATCAAGGGAGGGCGTTCTCACCGCGCTTTCGCCAGACCAACGCGACGCCCGGCGACAGAGTTCCCCTGGCATGTGCAGAGGGGGGGCAGGATGAGGGGATAAGACGGGCGCGAAAAACAAAGGCCCGGGCGTTTCCGCCCGGGCCTGAACCTGGATCCGGCCTTGTGCCGACAAAGCCGGGACCGATGCCTCTAGCGCACGTTTCCGCAGAAACGCTGGATGCGGGTGCAGGCCTCTTCCAGAGCTTCGTTGGAGGTCGCATAGGAGATGCGGAAGTTCGGGCCGAGACCGAAGGCAGACCCCTGCACCACCGCAACGCCTTCATCTTCCAGAAGCGCGGTCACGAAGTCTTCGTCGCTGGAAAGCAGCTTGCCGGAGTCGGTCGTCTTGCCGATCAGGCCCGCACAGGACGGATAGACGTAGAACGCGCCTTCCGGCGTCGGGCAGGAGATGCCATTTGCCTGGTTCAACATGGACACGACCAGATCGCGGCGCCCCTTGAAGATCTCGGCATTGGTGGCGATGAAATCCTGCGGGCCGCTCAGCGCCTCGTAAGCCGCCCACTGGGAGATCGAGCAGGGGTTGGAGGTCGACTGCGACTGGATCTTGGCAATCGCCTTGATCAGCTCAACCGGACCACCGGCATAACCGATACGCCAACCGGTCATCGAATAGGCCTTGGAAACGCCATTGACCGTGAGCGTACGCTCTTTCAGCGCCGGTTCCACCTGGGCGATTGTGGTAAACTCGAACGCGTCATAGACGAGATGCTCATACATGTCGTCGGTCATGATCCACACCTGCGGGTGCTTCAGCAGAACCTTGGCGATGGCCTCAAGCTCGGCGCGCGTATAGGCCGCGCCGGAAGGATTGGAGGGCGAGTTGAAGATCAGCCACTTGGTCTTCGGCGTGATCACGGCTTCCAGCGCCTCGGGCGTCACCTTGAAGCCGGTTTCCATGGAGGTTTCCACCGGCACCGGCGTTCCGCCGCCAAGCAGAACCATGTCCGGATAGCTCACCCAGTAGGGCGCAGGCACCAGCACTTCGTCGCCCGGGTTCAGCGTCGCCATCAGGGCATTGTAGAGAACCTGCTTGCCGCCGGTTCCCACGGTGATTTCCGCCGGGGTGTAGGTCAGGCCGTTTTCGCGCTGGAACTTCTCGACAATCGCCTGTTTCAGTTCCGGGATGCCGTCCACCGCCGTGTATTTCGTCTTGCCGTCCGTGATCGCCTTGATCGCCGCCTGCTTGATGTTTTCCGGGGTATCGAAATCCGGTTCGCCGGCACCAAGACCGATGACATCGCGACCGGCTGCTTTCAGCTCTCGGGCCTTGTTGGTGACCGCGATGGTCGCGGAAGGCTTCACCCGGGCGAGCGAGTCGGCAAGAAAACTCATAATCTTCGTCTCCATGAGGACCTTGATCCGCCATCTTGAAAAGCGGCGCTGGGACCGTATGCCTCCTCGCGGTGCAGTGCAACTGGCAGCGCGTTTAACCGGACGGCTTATTGACGATCCTTTCCGAATGACAGGGTGGCTGTCCCGTCGTTAACTCTCCATCGCGCTTTTGCGGATATATTTGCTCACAGGCATTAAAATCGGGGTGAATCGACGCGAAAAATAACTACACGTCGAACACGAAAAGACGAAGGCAGTGGGAAACCCTAGGGCGACGGGACATCTCTACAGAAAAAGCATGGAAGCGCACCCAAAGGCACCTCCCTGCTTTCCCGGCGACACGGCCCCCCACTACGAATAACGGAAGCCGCTGTGAGTAATCTGTTTTCCATCGTCGAGATCACCATCAAGCCACAACAGCGCGGCGCCTATCTGGACCCCTTGCGCGAACTCTTGCGCAAGGGCGCGACGAGCGGCGCGTTCCTCAGCCAGAAAATTCATATCAACCCGCGCAAACCGTCCACAGTCGTCGTAACCCTGCGCTGGACATCCGAGGAGGCGATGCGCGCCTTCCAAAACAGCGATCTGATCCACGACTTCCTGAACGAAACGGCGGGCTGCCTGGCCGGGCCCAGCATCTACAAGACCTTCACCATCGAGAGCGAGCAGACCCTGTTATGAACGCCCCCTCCCTCGACGATGTCGCCATAACCCCAACCGATGGCACAGCCGCCCGCGTGACCATCGTGTTCCTGGTGTCCGTTCACGCCGCGAGCCGAGAGGAGCTTGTTGCAGAAGTGAGCAAAGTCGCGCGCATCTCGCTGGAAACGGAAGATGGCTGCCTTGCCTACGACTACTACCTGACGGACGGGTCTCAGACCGACATGCTCGTGCGCCAGGTCTGGGCCTCGATGGAGGATTACGAGGTCCACAACAGGAAACCCTATGTGAGCGAGATGTTTGCGCGCTATGAACCGACGCTCATCGAGCCGGTACGGCGCATGATCTTGAAGCCCGCTTTCGAACACGTCACCCTGTGACCCGTTAACAGCGAACGTGCAAGGCACCTGACACAGTGGCGAATTGCCCCGATTGCGCCACACTGATGACCGACGCCACAATTTTGACCTGAAATAACACTGCAAGGGTCGGATTCATGACCCCGTGGAGGCTTATTCACCCGGCTAACTTGAAGGATCGCTGAAACGCATCCCGAAGGAACGGTCCAATGCTCAACCCGCTTGGCAAGCAGAACAGAACACGCCGCCGCAAGGACCGACGCGCGCTCGTCATCGCAGGTGGCTTCGCCCTCGCGCTGACACCGGTTCTCGCGCTGGCCGCCTCCGAAGCCCATGGCAACGGCCTGCTGATGGGCGCGATCTGGCTCTCCTTCGTTGCAATGCTGGCCACCGTCGTCGTCATGTGGCGCCGCTTTGCCAAGGACATGCTCACGAACCTGCGCCCGACCTGGGAAGACTGGAAGTAGGCAGACCCGCAGAACACCCGGAACACCGGATGCTCCAGCCCCCTCCCCCGCGCTCACATGAAAAAAGCGGGGATCGCTCCCCGCTTTCTGAAAGTTTCTCGATTTTCCTGGGCGAATGGCCTCAGGCCTTCTTCGCCCGCTCGATGGATTCCAGGATCAGGCGCTTGGCAGCGTCGACGCCTTGCCAGTCCTTCACCTTCACCCACTTGCCGTCTTCCAGATCCTTGTAGTGAGCAAAGAAGTGCTCGATCTGCTTGATCGTGATCTCCGGCAGATCCTGATAGGTCGTGATCCGGTCGTAGCGGCGGGTCAGCTTCGGGTGCGGCACCGCGATGACCTTCTCGTCGAAACCGGACTCGTCCTCCATCATCAAAACACCGATGGGACGGCAGTTGAGGATCGCGCCCGGCACGACCGGACGCTGGTTGCACACGATCACGTCGATCGGGTCGCCATCGTCGGACAGGGTGTGCGGAACGAAGCCATAATTGCCCGGATAACGCATCGGCGTGTAGAGGAAGCGGTCGACATACATCGCGCCCGCGGCCTTATCCATTTCATATTTGACCGGCTCACCACCGACCGGGACCTCAACGATCACATTGACATCTTCCGGCGGGTTCTTGCCGATCGGCACGGCATCGATACGCATGGTGCGTGTCCTTCACTGAATTTTCCGCAAGCTCACGGCCGTAAGCGACCGGCAGGCTCGCACATACGAGAAAAAGGGGGTGGGATCTGCGCCCGTCAGCCGGAGCGGATCACCTGCGGCCCGCGTTACGCGCCTCGTCGGGCCGTCTCGCGGGCTTTGTGCCGGGGACCGCACCAAAGTGCAAGCCAATTGTGTGCGTTGCAGCACCTTCCCGAGAGTGAAACAATGGCTTTCCGGCCCCTGAGGAGGGGGGCTCAAGGCGAGGGGAAAAATCATGTTGCGACGGATTTCCTTATTGATTTCAATGGTTGGCATTGTCGCTGCGACGTTGGCGGCCTCCGCGGCGGAGCGATTTGACAGCGCCTATACGAAACTGAAGCTCGACGATTGTATGATGACCTCCGTGCCGTCCCAGGAGGGGACGGACGGTGGAAGCTGGTTATGCGAGGGCTATCGCAAGATTCCGGTCTCCGTTTCGGAGGGCGACCTGCGCATGTTCGTCTCCTTCGGAGACAACGCGGCAAACGAAATGGCCGCCTCCCAGACACTTTCGGGGTTCAACTCCGTCAACGAAACGCTGGAATGGCGGCTTGTGGAGAGCGGTGGGCGACAGCCTTTCGCAACCATTTTGCGCTGGTTTGTCCAGACCGGCGAGGGCGGAACGGACCAGGTCCTGATCGTCACCCGCCTCGGGCTGGGCGCCACGTGCCAAGTCGCGCGCATCAACGCAACCCGCACGCCCGACGCCAACACCATGGCCCGTGAAATCGCCGACACGCGGGCCCGCGCGTTTCAATGTGGTGTCGATGATCTGATCAGGGTGAACATGACGGAATGAGGCGCCCTGTGTGCCCGGGCAACCGGGCTCAGGATCGTACTCAGCGTTCCGCAGGGCGGTCTGTCCATCCGAATATCAGGACAGAGACGTCGCTGCGCCCGATCCGCTCCACGCTTTCGTCGTAGAGCAGGCCGCCCATGGCCTCATAAAAGGCTTGTGCCTGCTCGTTCTCTTTCAGGACACGCACCGCGAAACCGGGCATGCCCGCGGCCCGGAGGGCGGCGCGGGTTGCGGAGAACAGCTTGCGCCCGAACCCCAGCCCCTGATGGTCCGGGTCCATGTAGAGTTCGTAGATTTCGCCGGGGAAAGGCAAATGCTTGAGGCGTGTGTGGCCGAACGTGGCATAGCCTGCCGTCGCCCCGCAAACGTCGATGACGAGAATGCGCATCTTGTAGCGGATGGCCGCGTCCCACCACGAAACGCCGCGTCGACCGAGCAGGCGTTCCAGCTCGACCCCGGGCAGGATTCCGCGATAGGCATTGCGCCAAGCGGCATCATGGATATCGGCCAACAGCTCGATATCTTCTGCGATCGCCGGACGAACAGTGACAGCTTCGATCCTCATCGTTCAACTCTAGGCGTTCGCCGAAAGCCAGAAAAGTCTTTTGATCACATGACCTTCAACCTTTCGATCTACCCTTGAGAGATATCGCAATGGAGTTTTCGCGCTCTACTTGAACCGCGAGATGCCCATGGGCCCAATACCCTTTTTGTTGGCCCGCACCGCGCGCGATGCTATCGCTCTGGAATCGTTCTCACGCTCAGGCCTCCCATGCGCCATTCCCCTTCCGCCGCCTCCCTCTGGCCCGCGCTTGCCGCCGGTCTTTCAGGCGCTGCGGGCGTCGCCCTGTCCGCAGTCGCCGCCCATGTCGACAGTTCCGGCTTTGTCAGCGCGGCTGCCGCCATCGCGCTCGCCCATGCACCAATCCTGCTCATCCTTTGCCTTCCCGGCATTCGCGATGTCCTGAGCCTGCCAGCCCTGCCTGCGCTCATGATCACCCTGGGCGTGTTTCTGTTCTGCGGAGATATGAGCGCCCGCGTCTTTCTCGACCACAAGCTGTTCGCCTATGCCGCGCCAACCGGCGGCAGCCTGCTGATCCTCGGCTGGCTGGCAATCGCGGTGCTCGCACTGCCTGCGCTTTTGGGTCGAGGCGCGCGTTAGAACGGTTTGCGCCACAAGCGCGCAGGATCGTGTTGCGCAGGCCTGTGTTTTCGGGGCACCGTAGCGCCTTCCTTTCCATGGGAAAGAAGGGGCTTATCATGAAGCGAGCATTGATCCTGCCGGCGGCGCTGGCCGCGGGCCTCGTCCTTGGCGGCACGGCGCAGGCCGAGTTTGCATTGACCATTCTGCATACGAACGATTTCCATTCCCGTATCGAACCGATCAACAAATACGATTCCACCTGCGGCGAGAAAGATCGCGCGCAAGACAAGTGCTTCGGCGGTTCGGCACGTTTCTTCACCAAGGTCGCAGAACGGCGCGAAGCGATAAGCGGCGCGGGCGGCAACGTGATTCTGGTCGATGGTGGCGACCAGTTTCAGGGCTCTCTCTTCTATTCCCAATACAAGGGCGCGGCGGCAGCGGAACTGATGAACCGCATCGGCTATGACGCCATGACCGTCGGCAACCATGAATTCGATGACGGCCCGGAAGTCCTGGCGCAGTTCATCGACGCCATCGATTTTCCGATCCTGCTGGCCAATGGCGAGTTTTCCGGCGAAATGGCGCTGAAGGACAAGCTCAAGGGCAGCATCGTGCTGGAGGTGGGCGGCGAGAAGATCGCTCTCATCGGCATCACGCCGGAGGATACGGACGAGCTTTCCTCGCCTGGAAAGAACGTCCACTTCCTCGATGCGGTGGCGACACTGAAAGGCGCGACCCAGGCCTATCAGGCCGCAGGCATCGACAAAGTCGTCCTGCTTTCCCATTCCGGGTATGCGCGTGACAAGGAACTGGCAGCCCTCGTTCCCGGCATTGACGTGATCATCGGCGGGCACAGCCACACTTATTTGGCCAATTCCGACGACAAGGCCGAAGGCCCCTACCCGACCTTCGTGGACAATCCGGCGGGCGGGCGCACCGCCATCGTGCAGGCCTACGCCTATGGCAAGTTTCTGGGCGAACTGAACGTCGTGTGGAACGATGACGGGGATCTCGTCTCCGCCGCCGGGGCCCCCATCCTGATGGATGCCGCGATCGCAGAAGATGCAGACACCTCCAGGCGCATCGCGGAGCTCGCCGCCCCGCTTGAGGAGATCCGCAGCGAGGTCATCGGTTCCGCCACCGCCTCCATCGACGGCTCCCGCGACACTTGCCGCAAAGGGGAATGCGAGATGGGCGTTCTGGTCGCCGACGCCATGCTGGAGCGGGTGCGGGCGCAGGGCATCGATGTCGCCATCCAGAATGGCGGGGGCTTGCGCGCCTCCATCGATGCGGGTGAGGTGACCATGGGCGAGGTTCTGACCGTGCTTCCCTTCCAGAACACGCTCGCAACCTTCCGCCTAAAGGGCGCCGATCTGATCACCGCGCTTGAGAACGGCTTTTCAAAGGTCGAGGAGGGCGCGGGCCGCTTCCCGCAGGTGGCCGGCATGAAGGTCATCTGGGATCCGGCAAAGCCCGCCGGAAGCCGGGTCGTTTCGGTGAAGATCGCCAAGGAAGGTGCCTTCGTTCCGCTTGATCCCGACGCGCTCTATGGCGTTGTCTCCAACAACTACATGCGCTCCGGCGGCGATGGCTACGCCATCTTCGCCAAGGCAGCCGTGGATGCCTACGATTACGGCCCGAATATTGAGGATGCGGTGGCGAGCTTTATTGCAGATGCGCAGGGCTACAAACCGCACACCGACGGTCGCATCTCGATCCTGAAATAGACGGCTTGAGAGCTTCGCCCCGCCCGGATCGACAAGATCACAGTCCGGGCGGCGGTGACGCATAGCGGTCGCGCCGCGTGATGAGGGGGGCAAGCTGCACCACCACGATGGACGCAAAGATCAGCCCACAGCCGACAAGCCCCATCGCATCCAGTCGCTCGCCCAGGATGAGCGCCCCGCACAGCGCCGCAAACAACGCCTCCGCCGATAGGATGATCGCGGCATCCGCCGCCTTGGTCCAGCGCTGCGCGATGATCTGCAGCGTGAAGGCGAAACCGCCCGACAGAATCGAGGTGTAAACAAGCTCCAGCCAGATGTCCTTGATCCCGGCCAGACTGACCCCTTCGAACACCAACCCCGGCAGCAGGGCAAGGACGCCCACCACCGAGAACTGCGCAAAGGCGAGCGCAAGCGGGCGACCGCTGGACATGCCCACGCGCCCCACCAGCACCACATGCAGGGCCCAGAAGACGGCGCAGATGATCAACAGTCCATCGCCCCAGTTCAGCCCGTCCAGATGTCCGCCACCGAGCAGGTAAACCCCGGCCAGAGACGCCAGCGACGCGGGCCAGACGGCCGGATGCGGCATGTCGCGGAAAAGAGCCGCGCCAAAGAACGGAACCATAACGACGTAGAGACCGGTCAGAAACCCGGCATTCGTCACCGTGGTGACGACGAGCGCCGATTGCTGCAAGGCAATTCCGAGGAAGAACACGACGCCCACGCCGAAGAACATCCCCATATGCGCGCGCGACACGGGCGCACCGCGATGGTGTCGCGCTTCGCGCCATGCGAAAGGCGCAAGGCAGGCGGCGGCGATCAGAAAACGAAGGCCGGTGAAAACCAGCGGCCCAACGCTCGACATCGCCGTGGACTGGGCCACGAAGGCCGAGCCCCACATGAAGGCGGTGAGCAGGAGAAGGAGATTTGCGGTAAGACGGCTCATGCCGCCCCGGTAGCCCATGGAACACCGCAAGGCAAGCTCACTTCACGGGACCACTGTCGCTATCACGCTCATTTGCGGCAGTTGTCCGGATCGACCTGTCAGCCAAGCCTAGAGATCGAGGCTGTCGAGCCCCGCTTCCAGATAGTCGGCAAGTAGCGACATGCGCGCGAGATAGCGCGCGGTCGGCCCATGCGCCCGCGAGCGCGCCTCCTCGCGCGCCGTATCGAGGTCGGAGGCGTCATAGTCGCCGCGTCCGATCCAGGCGATCGCGACGAGTTCCGCGGCCTCGTCCACATTCAGATCATCCAGCAGCGCCACCAGTTCATCGGCGGTGAGATCGTCGCGCTCCTCCTCCACCAGCCCTTCGTGGCGATAAGCTTCGGAAAGCTTGTCGCTGTCGAACTCCACGTCCCCCTCATGGCCACCTTCATAAGTGTCCTCAAGCGAACTGCTCGCCGCGCGCGCCTTTTGCACGATCATCCGCACGGTTTCCGGATTGAGCACCAACTCGACCGCCATAACCTCTCCCCACAGCAGACCCGGTTCCATCGTTTCGGGGCACGCCCCCCTGCGCAACGGCCGCTCCATTATTATCTGAAAGACACGACCCGGCAGGCACCCCGCCAATCATGGCGCGGCGCTTTCATATTATGCATATGAACGTGTTTTGAACGCGACGTCGAGTGCGCATGAACGCATGAAACCGCTTTTCCGTCGGGCCTATCCGGCAGAACCGGAGAAATCGCTTCAGGCAGAGGAGGGCGTTGCAAAGACCTCTTCCAACTCGCCGATCAGGCGGCGAACACGTGCCTCGTTATAGCCCCGGCTGTTTTCCGGAATCAGACAGCACGCATAGACGGCCAGCGCCGTGTGACCGGTATCGAGGGGAATGTAGCGAACCTGGATGAAATGCGGCACCCGAAGCCACCCTACGCGCTGGATGAAACGGTCGCCCAGCCAGTCGGGATCCATCGCCACCCGTTCCGTCATGGGTTCGCGACGCACGATCCGCATCACTTCCTGGCGCAACAATCCCGGAGGCGCGGCGAATACGGGGCCTGGAATGTTGGGCTGAACCTTCGCGCATTCTTCCGTGGGAGCGGCGATGAAGAAATCCGATGAGGGCGGAGGACTCAACTCCGCGAAATTCACCGGCCGATCATCAGGCGGCCCGAAAAGCGCATCCCAGAACCGCTCACGCCCGTCACCTGCCCAGGCCACCAGAGCCAGAGCGATCGTTAACAAGCCTGCAAAGATCAAAAGCGCATTCATGTCGCCTCACCCCCGTCGCATTCCACGAAGCGGCGGTGTTCTCACCCGTTTTAAATGGGCCTCTCAGGTGCACCGAACAAGCCGCAAGAGTGTCACGTCGGGCGAAACAGGGGGCGCAACATTGCCGCAGGGCGCCGGTCAGGCGGCGGCTACGGGCGAGACGACCTGTTCCAGAAGCCGCAGCCAGTTGCGCACGCGCTTCCCGTTCGCTCCGAAATCGCTGCTGCCGACCTGGGAGCGCGAATAGATGATCAGCGCGGTGCGCCCCACATCGACCGGGACATAGCGGATGATGATGGTGTCGGGAAACCGCATGATGGGTGTGCGCTCGATATAGCGATCCCCCAACCCGTCCTCATCCCTGGCCACACGCTCAACCCGCCCAGATCCCATGACGATGGCATCGAGCGCCGCTCTGAGCGCGTGCGGCTCCGCGGCAAAGACCGGCGAGACGAGATCCGGCTCCTCGCGCAGGCAGCTTTCCGGCAGGCACACAAGAAAGGAATTTGGCGTTCCCGGGCGCTTGAGATCCGCGAAATCGGGAACCGGCCCGAGATCGGCAGGCCCGTAGAGAGCCTGCCACGTTCTTTCCCGACCAAAGGCGAAAAAGCCCGCAACACAGGCAAGAGCGATGACGACGATTGCGATGAGGGCTGTTTTCATGGAGATACCATCGCCCGGGACCCCGCGGGGCGCAAGATCCTATACCGGTCTCCAGCCCCTAAAGGCTCGGCCCAAACCGCCGGATGAGGAGCGGATCCCTGGCAGAACTGCGTCCCAACGCAACAAGCGGCGTACCGTTCTTTGCCGACCACTTCGTAACCTTGCCGATCGTCCAAGCAGCCCCCATCAGTCCGTTGGGAAGCCGCTCGAACCTCGGATCAGCGCGCTTGAGCTCCGCTGACAGGAGGGCGGCAATCTCCGTGTCGTCGTCATAATAGGTGTTGACGGTCATTGCACAGGAGGCATCGGATTTGCTGATCCTATACGTTCCGCCACCGGTCGAGGTGTCGCCCTCCCCGCCGGCTTTCACGCATTGATTGACAAATGCCGCGACGATCTCGGGGTACTGGTCCCGCTGCGGCGACGTGAGGCGCCCACTAACGCCCACACCATTGCCGGCACATGCTCCAAGGCCCGCACAAATCAGGATTGCAACTATCGCAGACCGCATCGGAATTACCCCATTTTCGGCTTCATATGTGTTCCCGGCCCGGCACCGCTTGCGTGCTTATGCATTAGGTTCCTGAGCGCGTCTCACTGAAGGTCGTCAATACGCAGCATCCTGATTTGATACAATCCCACGTTCGCCCAACAGGCAGCGGCCGTTCGAAGCACCGCCCCTGCAAGACTTCGACGCGGTCGCTTTTTCTGAACCGCAACGAAAAAAGCCGGAGCAAATGCTCCGGCTTTCCGAATAGATACGCGACCGATTGACCTTAGCTATCCAGGAAGCTCCTGAGCTTCCGGCTGCGGCTCGGGTGCTTGAGCTTGCGAAGCGCCTTCGCCTCGATCTGGCGGATACGTTCGCGGGTCACCGAGAACTGCTGGCCGACTTCTTCCAGCGTGTGGTCGGTGTTCATGCCGATGCCGAAACGCATGCGCAGCACACGCTCTTCGCGCGGCGTGAGCGAGGCGAGCACGCGGGTCGTGGTCTCGCGCAGGTTCGACTGGATCGCCGCATCGATGGGAAGAACCGCGTTCTTGTCCTCGATGAAATCGCCCAGATGCGAATCCTCCTCGTCGCCGATCGGCGTCTCCAGAGAGATCGGCTCCTTGGCGATCTTGAGGACCTTGCGGACCTTCTCAAGCGGCATCTGCAGCTTTTCCGCCAGCTCTTCCGGGGTCGGCTCGCGGCCGATCTCGTGCAGCATCTGGCGCGAGGTCCGCACGATCTTGTTGATCGTCTCGATCATGTGCACCGGGATACGGATGGTGCGCGCCTGATCGGCGATCGAACGGGTGATCGCCTGACGGATCCACCACGTCGCATAGGTGGAGAACTTGTAGCCGCGCCGGTACTCGAACTTGTCCACCGCCTTCATCAGGCCGATATTGCCTTCCTGGATGAGATCGAGGAACTGCAAGCCGCGGTTCGTGTACTTCTTGGCGATGGAGATCACGAGGCGCAAGTTGGCCTCCACCATCTCCTTCTTGGCGATCCGGGCTTCCTTCTCGCCCTTCTGCACCATGTTCACGATCTTGCGGTACTCGGTGATCTCCAGCCCCGTTTCCGTGGCGAGGTTCTGGATCTCCTGACGCAATTCGCGGATCGTGTCCTTTTCCTTGGCGACGAAATCCTTCCAGCCGCGCGAAGAAAGGTTCGCAACCCGGCGGATCCAGTTCGGATCGAGCTCCGCGCCCTGATACTGCTTGAGGAAGTCAGTGCGGCTGACACGGTAGCTGTCGGCCAGACGCAGCAGACGGCCCTCATAGCCCATCAGGCGCTTGTTGATGTCGTAAAGCTGCGCAACCAGCGAATCGATACGGTTCTGGTTGAGCGACAGGCTCTTCACATCCTCGATGACATCGTCGCGCAGCTTCTTGTGGCGGCGCTCCTGAGACGGGGTCAGCGTCTTGTTCTGCAGACGGTTCTCGACATGCTGGTCCTGCAACCGGCGCAGCTTCTTGTAGCTGTCGGCAATGCGGTCGAAGGTCTCCAGAACCTTCGGCTTCAGCTCCGCTTCCATGGCCGCAAGCGACATGTTCGATTCGAACTCGTCGTCGTCGTCACCGTCGCCATCGCCGTCGCTGTCTTCGCCACCTTCGGACTTTTCTTCGTCCTTGGCACCGCTGGGCTCGCCCGGCTGGCCCTTGGTCACGCCGCCTTCGCCATCGCCCTCGCCTTCACCGTCCTCGTCGTCTTCAGAGCTGTTGCCCTTGCCTTCGGGGTCGGAATAGGTCGCCTCAAGGTCGATGATCTCGCGCAGCAGAATCTTGCCGTCATTGAGCTCGTCGCGCCAGATGATGATGGCCTGGAAGGTCAGCGGGCTTTCGCAAAGCCCGGCGATCATCGCCTCGCGACCGGCCTCGATACGCTTGGCGATGGCGATTTCGCCTTCGCGCGACAGAAGCTCCACCGAGCCCATCTCGCGCAGATACATGCGCACCGGATCATCGGTACGGTCCGTCGGCTCTTTGGTCGTGGTCTTGGCGACCGCGGTCGTGGACGCCTCGACGAGATCACCGCCTTCGGCCGAATCATCATCATCGGAATTGTCGGCCTCCGCCTCCTCGTCCGATTCCACCACATTGATGCCCATATCGGAGAGCATCGACATGGTGTCCTCGATCTGTTCGGAAGTGACCTCTTCCGACGGCAGGACCGCGTTCAATTCCTCATAAGTGACGTAGCCACGCTTCTTGGCGGCCTTGATCATCTTCTTGACGGCGGCATCGGAAAGATCGAGCAATGGGCCGTCAGAGGCCTCGCCCGTCGTTTCCTGCTGCTCATCCGCCTGCGTCGTCTTGGCTACCATGTCCTACTCCACAACCGCCGGGCCAACCGCCTCGGGGAGCCTCATATGTGTGTCTGCCTGCACGTCACACAAGCGCGCAGAACAACGTGCCCTGTCGCGCGCTCACCCTTAAACCGCCCGTTCAATCCCATATGTCTGATACGCCGGGTGTCTTAAGCCCCGCTTAACCGTAACCACCGGTGATCATTCGTGTGCATTTGCCGACGTCACCCAATAAAGATGGCGAGCACACGCCAACACCGAAGCTGGCTGCTTTGCCGGCGCCGGAAAATTCGTCACGGATTTCGGACAGATCCTGTGTTTTCGCCAACCTTTGTCATGGCGCCCATGCTGTCCCTGAAGGTTATTTAACTTGGACGCCGCGATTCGCAAGGGTGATTCGCCCCGGTCAAGCAGAAAAGATGGACCTTTCGGGCGTAAAAGGTCCTGAATCCGGTAATCAGGGACCTCCACAGCGAATCATTTGCCGCCCTCCAGCCCCGCCACGCGTCCCCGAGCCTGCTGGCCAGGCCGGAAAAGCGTCCTGGCCGGGAAAGACTAGCCGGCCCGACGCATCCCTTCCGCCTTGTGGGCGGCGCGGATGGCCCGCGCTTCCTCCGCCAGTTCGTGATCCCGCCGACCAAGTTCCTCGCGCCTGCGGATCACTTCCTGTTTCAGCGCCTGAATGCGCTGCCAGCTCTGTTCATCAATGTCATCCGCCGCCCCCTTCAGCTCCAGATCCATCTCGCGTTCAAGCTGGCCCAGTTCCAGTTCATCAAGAAAATGCTCAAAGCAGCGCTCGATGAAATCGTGGGAGGGATTGAAATTGAGAACCTGAAGCCGCCCGCTCAACCGCGTCCAGTTGGGATGGAACCCCGTTTCCTGCGGCGCCTTTTCCCGGTCCGCCAACACTTCGTTCAAGATCTCGTAGAAACGCGGATCAAGCGTGTCGAAAAACGAGGTGACCGCCTCATCTTCCAGATCCATCGCCAAGCGGCAAAGCTCCGCCTTGAACCCTTCATGCAGGTCGTCGTTGAAGCGCAACCGGGCGATCCGCTCCAGATGGCGTTCGAAGAGATCGAGATAGCGCGTGCACAGGCCGCACACCGTACGCTCGGTAGAAAAATGCGGGCTGTTGGGCTTTTCCACCCGCTGCGCGGCCGCCGACACATCGCGGGATTTTCCGTCGCGGCCCTTGCCCTCGCGCGTGCCTCGGCTCGCCTCCCAGAAGAGGTTCGAGAGCTTCAGCCGCATCTCAAGTTGATACCGCTTCCTGACCCGCTCGTCCCGGATCGTGGCGATCAGGTCATAGAGGCTCTTTTCCAGCGCGGCCTTGCGTTCCGGCGTCGCAATATCGCGCCCCGCCGCCTCGCGCTGCCACAGGACTTCGGAAAGCGGCAGCGCCTTGGCCGTCTCTGTCAGAAACCCCTCGCGCCCGCCCGACTGGATCAGATCGTCCGGATCCTTGCCATCGGGCAGAAAGGCGAACTGGAAGGAATAGCCGCTCTTCAGCGCGGGCAGGATCCGGTCGACCGCGCGATTGGCGGCGCTGATGCCCGCTTGATCGCCGTCGAAACAGATGACGGGCTCCGGTGCAAGCCGCCACATACGCGCGATCTGGTCCTCGGTAAACGCGGTTCCCAGAGAGGCCACAACATGGCGGATCCCGGCCTGCCACACGGCGATGGCGTCAAGATAGCCTTCGGTGACGATCGCCTGGCCCGCCTCGAATGCCGGCTGGCGGGCACGATGCAGGTTGAACAGCATCGTGCCCTTGTGAAAGAGCGGTGTCTCCGGCGAGTTCAGGTATTTCGGCTGACCGTCCGGATCGAGCGTGCGCCCGCCAAAGGCGACCACCTGGCCACGATCGTTCTGAATGGGGATGATCACGCGGTTGCGGAAGCGGTCATAGGTCGGGCGACCATTGTCGGGCCGGATCAGGAGCCCCGCCTCCACCATGATCGCCTCATCGACCCCCTGCTCGGCCAGATGGCGTTTCAGGGCGTCGCGACCATTGGGCGCGAGGCCGAAGCGAAATTCGCGCAAGGTCTCATTGGAGAGCTTGCGCCGTTCAAGATAGGCGCGTGCGGCCTGACCTGAGGGTCCGTAAAGCTCGCGCTCGAAAAAGCGCGCCGCCATCTCGCAGACATCGGCCAGTCCGGCCCGGCGCTGCTGGCGAACCTCTTCACGCGGATCCGGCTTCGGCAAATCCACACCGGCGTCGCGGGCCAGAAGTTCAACCGCTTCGGGAAAGCTCAGCCCCTCGGTCTCGGTCAGGAACTTGAAATGGTCCCCCGCCGCCCCGCAGCCGAAACACTTGTAGTGACCGCGGCGGTCATCGACATGGAAGCTCGGCGTCTTTTCCTGATGAAACGGGCAGCAGGCCCAGAAATCGCCGCGCGAAGGCTGCGTCTTGCGCCTGTCCCAGGTCACGCGTCGGCCGACCACCTCCGAAAGGGGCAGCCGCGTGCGGATATCATCAAGGAGCGAAGGCGGAAATCGCATGGGGTTCTTCTTGAGGACAGAAAGCGACAGTGTAACGCCGGAAGCGGCCGACCGACAGAACTAGCTGGCAACCACCCCGGCACACCTTACGTCAGACGTGGGATAACGGGGACAACACACCGCAACAGAGCTCGCTACCGGACGCGCCAACGCTCCCGGCAGACAGGCTTCAGATAGGTTCGACTTTGCCGGGGCGGTCGTCCTTGCGCAGCGATCTCTAGTGCAACAGGGACTTCACGACGCAGCTGGCGCGGGTGAAATCCATCTGCCCCTCATAACGCTCTCTGAGAACCGCCATGGTGCGGCCCATGTCGCGCAAGCCCTTGCATCCCAGTTCGTCCACCACCGCCTGACAGGCGGCCTCGGTGTCCGCCTCATCCAGCTGCTTGGGCAGGAACTCCAGGATGATGCTGGCTTCGTCGCGCTCCTGCTGGGCCAGGTCGATCTGGCCCGAATTCTCGTACTCGGCCGCGGAAATCTCGCGTTGCTGCACCATCTTGTGCAGGATTTCCAGGATCTCTTCCGTGCTCAGGCCATCACGTCCCTGAGTCCGGATCGAATCCGCGCGATCGTTGATCGCGGCCAGCATCAGGCGCAATGTCGCCGCGCGACGCTTGTCCTGATTCTCCACCGCTTCCGCCAGAGCAGCGTTCAAACGGGTGCGCATGGTCAGCGCCAAGCTCCGCAAACAGGGAGCCGTTCCGGCCAGATTCGCATCATTGACTCGCTATCCGATCTTAGTGAATTGATATATATGGAGAATTTTCGCGCCGTCGCGAGTTGACCCACAGTCCTGCTTGCCCTAGTGTTCGCGCCTGAGCGCGCACCGAGTTCTGGTTTGAGCCGACCATGGTTCCAGCCGTCTTCGCGCCGGGTTCTGCCCCAGCCTATGCCGATCAAATCGCATCATGCAATTGGTGACGCATAACGCTGATCAAGTGCCTGTCGCCTGTCGGCTTCCAACGATTGATCATCCGATCGGTCATCGGCCATATCAGTCCCGAATGCGTGCATGATGTCACCAACCCGATCCGGATTGCAACCCATGACGAACGCCGACGCCTGGTCCGCGACGCCGCCTACGGCCAACCTTGTCCTTGCCGACGGAACCGTGATCGAAGGATACGGTCTCGGTGCGATTGGCTCTGCGCCGGGCGAGGTCTGCTTCAATACCGCCATCACCGGCTATCAGGAGATCCTGACCGATCCGTCCTATGCCGGTCAGATCATCACCTTCACCTTCCCCCATATCGGCAACATCGGCGCCAACGATGAAGATGTGGAAACAGTGAACCTGGCCTCCGCCTCCGGCGTTCGCGGCGCGATCCTTCGCGCCGACGTCACCGCCCCGTCGAACTACCGCGCCGCGCGCGCCTTCGACGAATGGCTGAAAGCCCGCGGAATCATCGCCATAACTGGCATCGACACCCGTGCTCTGACCGCCCGCATCCGCGAAACCGGCATGCCCAACGCGGTCATCGCCCACGCCCCGGACGGCAAGTTCGACATCGAGGCGCTGAAGGCGGAAGCGGCGGCGTGGCCCGGCCTGGAAGGCATGGATCTCGCCAAGACGGTGACCTGCGGCCAGAGCTTCGAGTGGGATGAAACGTCGTGGAAGTGGAATGAGGGTTACGGCCGTCAGGAAGCGCCGAAATACCATGTCGTGGTCATCGACTACGGCATCAAGCGCAACATCCTGCGCCTGCTCGCCGACCAGGGCTGCCGGGTGAGCGTGCTTCCGGCCACCGCAACCGCACAGGACGTTTTGTCACTGGAACCGGACGGGGTCTTCCTGTCGAATGGGCCCGGCGACCCGGCTGCGACCGGCACATATGCCGTCCCAACGATTCGCGCCATCATCGATGCCGGCCTGCCGGTTTTCGGCATCTGCCTCGGGCACCAGCTCCTGGGCCTCGCACTGGGCGGAAAGACGCGCAAGATGCATCAGGGCCACCACGGCGCCAACCACCCAGTGATGGACCGCACGACCAACAAGGTCGAGATCACCTCCATGAACCATGGTTTTGCGGTTGACGCCGACAGCCTGCCGGAGGGGGTGGAGGAGACCCATGTCTCGCTCTTCGACAGCTCCAACTGCGGCCTTCGCGTCACCGGCAAGCCGGTCTTCTCGGTGCAGTATCACCCGGAAGCCTCGCCCGGCCCCCGCGACAGCCACTACCTCTTCACGCGCTTCATCAATCTGGTGCGCGAACGCAAGGGCGAAGCGGTGATTGCCGAGCGCGGAGCAGCCTGATCCGGGCGCACATGAGGGTTTCCAAGGGCTCCGCCTGAGAAGGTCGGGGCCCTTTTTGCTTGCCGAAAGTGGACGCAAGGAGCGCAAAGAGGGAAACGCGAACGGGCGCGCACAAAAGAAAACGCGGCCGACCGCACCTGGCGATCGACCGCGAAATCCAGCCATCTTGATCCGTTCAGACCCGCCCCCCTGACCTCATGTCCGGGCGCGAGACGTCTGTGGATCGCATCACGGCAGCAGCGTCTTAGAGGGCCTCGGCGGAGACGAGCGCATCCAGGTCGGCGACGATCTGCTTCGTTTCGGCGAGCTGCTGGCGAACCGTGATGGTCTGCTCTTCCAGCAAATCGAGCTGCGACGCGCAGATTGCGCGCAGGTTCTTCAGCTGCTCGGAGCGGGCGCTCTTGCCTTCGACCAGCTTGAGAACCTGACGGATCTCAACAAGGGTCAGACCGATGCGCTTCGCCTGCAGGATGACCCGCATGCGACCGATTTCCTGCTCACGGTAGAAACGGCGCGACCCGCGACGAACCGGGTTGAGAAGACCTTTCTCCTCATAGAACCGCAGCGTGCGCAGGGTCACGTCGAACATCTCGGCCATTTCCGAGATGGAATGCAGCTTGCCTTCCTCGGTCGACTGCGGGATGGGGCCAGCGATGTCGGGAACGGCTGCGATAGTGGTTGGGATTGTATTCATTTTGCCTACTTGCCAGTGGATTATCGTTGTGTAAGCCGTCCACCCAGCGGCCAAATCACAACGCGAACGCTGCGACAGATTTCATGAACCTGGAAACATTCCAAACATCATTTTGGTTCCGGCCAAGATGTCCGAAGGTTGTTTCTCAGGCCACAATTTCGATTATTCACGCCTCCCAATCAGTTCCTGCAGGGCATTTCCAACAGGTCCCGCAGAGGAGGTTCTGCATCTCCCGCGTGAACGTGCGGAATATGCCACCCCCTTGCGCTACGTAATTCGCCCCAGACGCCTAAGATTTAGCCGCAGAACCCATGCGACAACACACCCCACGCGAATCGGCCTACTTCCGTGCTCGGATCGATTGCATATGGCCGCGGTAATCTCGGGGAGAACGCCCGAACCACCGCTTCGCAGCCCGCGTAAAGTTGCCAATGCTGGAAAATCCGAGGCGATAGGCGATCTCAGAAATCATCAGATCGCTCTCCTCCAGCAGCCGCTGCGCACTCTCCCGCCGCAACCCGTCAACCAGATCGTTGAAACTCGTCCCGCAGCCGGCGAGCCGCCGCTGCAGACCGCGCGCGCTCAGGCCCATCTGCCTGGCCACCACATCCAGCGTCGCCGTTCGCTCATCCTGGCGCACGATGTCCATGATTTCCTCGCGCACCTTCAGGACGATGTCGTCCTGCCGCTTGCGCTCGCACACCAACCGGCTGTTGAGATCGCATAGCGCGCGATAAAGATCCCCATCCGCACGCGGATTGGGCAAATCGAGGCACCGTTGGGAAAACACGATCTCGTTCTGATTTGCCTCAAATTGTACATTGGCCGCCAGCAGAGCCCGATGCAGGGCGGACGATTTCGGCTTGCGACGGGCGAGCCGAACCTCGACCGGAAGCTCCGTGCGCGGCAGCGCCGCATTCAGCCAGCTTACAAAGAGACAGGCCGTCCGGTCCGTGACCTGATCCTGACGCAGGATCAACGGAGAATAGCGCCAGGAGAGCTTCGCGTTGCCATCGAACTGAACCTCTGCCGCGGCCACGTCCACATGCAGCGGCATGAAACGCACAAGCGTCTCCAAGCCTGCGCGCAGGCTCGGCACGTAACGCAAGCACAAGGCCAGCGTGCCACGCGCACCCTGATCATCCTGCCCGGTCCAGCGTAGCCCCAGACAATCGTCATCCGCCGCCTCCGACGCCATTTCGAGAAGATGGGCAAAGGCGTTCAGCGCAATATAGCAGTCGGTAGATGAGGTATCGGCGTCCCCAAGGCCCGCCTGGGCTGCAAGGCTCGTATAGTCGACGCCGCGCAGGGCGAGATAACTCGGCAATCCGTTGAGGCTGCGGCAATGCACCAGAAACGCATCCCGGCCCTGGCTATCCGCCGAGACCGATGCAGAGGCGCCGAGATGGCGCTTGCGACCGTTTTCCGTTTTCACCATGACCCGGCGGACCAACACGAGCGACGGCCTCGACCGTCCCGCAAATTACAGGGACCCGCACCGGCTCACGGCCCGACGCGGAAGGACTATTAGATGCCACCCACGCCAATGTCGCCCGCATTCTTCGCGGGGCCGATCATTCGCCGGAAGGAATTGCATCGCTCCGGCATTCCATTCAGATCAGGCAGGAACCCCTTTGCGGGACAGCGAGATCCGAAACGAATACCGGTCGGTACCGTGCAGCCGCACAACCTCACGAACGCTGACTGCGCGGCACACCTGATACGTCACGTCGGGTGGCATGCCAACCATCGGGCTTCGGTATAAATCCGAATACCTCAATGATTTTCGCATGATAGAGTTAATTTGATGATGTGGCAATTCGGACGGGAGGGATTATTCTTACACGCCCGATAAAACGCGCAGAATTCGCACAATTGCCGCACCAAGGACCGAAGCAGGCATCTGTGGTTTTGTTCCGGGCCCTTGCGAGAGGCCGCGCGGCGTTTCTCGACGCCTTTTATTAAAAATGAAGTGAGGCGGCGTAATATATTTGAGCGCGAAGCGCCGTCATCTGGGACGCCCCCCGCCCCGCTGTCGCCCCCCGCGAAGGCCGCCCCCCAGAGCCGCCCGGCACGAAAGGGGCGCCTCAAACACGGCACAAGCCGCGGCTTTGGCGCCCCGGGATCCACGCCAACTTGCCTTGCCGAAGGCCTGCGGGACGGCCGCGGTCACGATAATTTTTCCCCGCCAGACCCCTGAGGCGGCCAACAGGGGTTTCCGCCACCACACTTTTTCCCTATAAGGCCCGCTCAGCCGACCATCTTCAGTTGTCGCGATGCGACCATCCGACCGACACGACCCCGTGTCGAGGTTGGCGCACACCCATGCGCGATGCCGGGAGCCGAAATGCCCAAGCGTACTGACATCCAATCCATCCTGATCATCGGTGCCGGTCCTATCGTGATCGGCCAGGCCTGCGAGTTCGACTACTCCGGCACCCAGGCCTGCAAGGCGCTGAAAAGCGAAGGGTACCGGATCATCCTCGTCAACTCGAACCCTGCGACGATCATGACCGACCCCGATCTGGCCGATGCGACCTATATCGAGCCGATCACGCCCGAGGTCGTCGCCAAGATCATCGAGAAGGAACGCAAGGAGCGCCCGGACGAGAAGCTCGCCCTGCTGCCGACCATGGGCGGCCAGACCGCGCTGAACTGCGCGCTCTCCCTGCGCAAGATGGGTGTGCTGGACGAGTGGGACGTGGAGATGATCGGCGCGACCGCCGACGCCATCGACAAGGCGGAGGATCGCGAGCGCTTCAAGGAGGCGATGACCAAGATCGGCCTCGACACGCCGACCTCTCATCTCGCCCACTCCATGGCCGACGGCTATGTCGCGCTGGAAAAGATCGGCCTGCCCGCCATCCTGCGCCCTTCCTTCACCATGGGCGGCACCGGTGGCGGCATCGCCTACAACAAGGAAGAGTTCCTCGACATCCTGGAACGCGGCCTCGACGCCTCGCCCACCAATGAAGTGCTGATCGAGGAATCGGTGCTGGGCTGGAAGGAGTACGAGATGGAGGTCGTCCGCGACAAGGCGGACAACTGCATCATCGTGTGCTCGATCGAAAACGTCGACCCGATGGGCGTCCACACGGGTGATTCGATCACCGTCGCCCCGGCCCTGACGCTGACCGACAAGGAATACCAGATCATGCGCGACGCCTCGCTGGCGGTCCTTCGCGAGATCGGCGTGGAAACGGGCGGCTCCAACGTCCAGTTCGCGGTCAACCCCGAAAACGGGCGCCTCATCGTCATCGAGATGAACCCGCGCGTGTCGCGCTCTTCTGCACTTGCCTCCAAGGCGACCGGCTTCCCGATCGCCAAGGTCGCCGCCCGCCTCGCGGTCGGCTACACGCTGGACGAGCTTGAAAACGACATCACTGGCGGCGCGACCCCGGCTTCCTTCGAGCCGAGCATCGACTATGTCGTCACCAAGATCCCGCGCTTCGCCTTCGAGAAGTTCCCCGGCGCACAGCCCCTTCTGACAACCGCCATGAAGTCGGTGGGCGAGGTCATGGCCATCGGGCGGACGTTCCCGGAAAGCCTTCAGAAGGCCCTGCGCGGTCTGGAGACGGGCCTGTCCGGTCTCGACGAAATCGAGATCGCCGGTCTTGGACAGGGCGACGACAAGAACGCCATCCGCGCCGCTCTTGGCGCGCCGACGCCGGATCGCCTGCTGAAGGTCGCGCAGGCCATGCGCCTGGGCCTCAGTGACGTGGAAATCCACGCCGCCTGCAAGATCGATCCCTGGTTCCTGGAACAGATCCGCGACATCATCGACCTGGAGCAGAAGGTGAGCGCGCACGGCCTTCCCGGCAATGCGCAGGCCTTCCGCGGCCTGAAGTCGTTCGGCTTCTCCGACGCACGCCTGGCGCAGCTCGCCGGCAAGGATGAAGCCGAGGTCACAGCGCTTCGCACCGATCTTGACGTACACCCGGTCTACAAGCGCATCGACACCTGCGCGGCGGAATTCGCCTCGCCGACGGCCTATATGTACTCCACCTACGAGGCGCCCTTCGCCGGTGCGCCCGCCAACGAGGCCGCCCCTTCGCAAAAGAAGAAGGTGATGATTCTCGGCGGAGGACCGAACCGGATCGGTCAGGGCATCGAGTTCGACTATTGCTGCTGCCATGCCGCCTTTGCGCTTGCGGATGCGGGTTTCGAATCGATCATGGTCAACTGCAACCCGGAGACCGTCTCCACCGACTACGACACGTCTGACAGGCTCTATTTCGAACCGCTCACCGGTGAGGACGTGCTGGAGATCATCCGTGTGGAGCAGTCGCGCGGCACACTGGTCGGCGTCATCGTGCAGTTCGGTGGCCAGACCCCGCTGAAGCTCGCCCAGGCGCTCACCGAGGCCGGCGTCCCGATCCTCGGCACCTCGCCCGACAAGATCGACCTTGCCGAAGACCGCGACCGTTTCCAGAAGCTGCTGCATGAGCTGGATCTCAAGCAGCCGGAGAACGGCATCGCCCATTCGGTCGAGGAAGCCCACGCCATCATCGCCAAGATCGGTTTCCCGACGGTGATCCGTCCCTCCTACGTTCTGGGCGGGCGCGGCATGGAAATCGTGCGCGATCAGGAGCACTTCGAGCGCTATATCAACGAGGCCGTTGTCGTCTCCGGCAAGAGCCCCGTGCTGCTCGACCGCTACCTCTCGAACGCGGTGGAAGTGGACGTGGACGCGCTGTGCGACGGCAAGGACGTCTTCATCTGCGGCATCATGGAGCACATCGAGGAAGCGGGCATCCATTCCGGCGACAGCGCCTGTGCCCTGCCGCCGCATTCCCTGTCGCCCGACATCATCCGCCAGCTGGAAGACCAGACCCGCGCCATGGCGCTGGCCCTGGAAGTGGGTGGCCTGATGAACGTCCAGTACGCCATCAAGGACGACACGATCTACGTGCTGGAAGTGAACCCGCGCGCCTCGCGCACGGTGCCCTTCGTCGCCAAGACGATCGGCCTGCCCGTCGCCAAGATCGCCGCGCGCGTGATGGCCGGCGAAAGCCTCGCCTCCTTTGACCTGCACAAGAGCGAGCTCAAGCACGTGGCGGTGAAGGAAGCGGTCTTCCCGTTTGCCCGGTTCCCGGGTGTCGACACGGTGCTCGGTCCGGAAATGCGCTCCACAGGCGAGGTCATGGGCCTTGCCCGCGCCTATCCGGTGGCCTTTGCCAAGTCCCAGCTTGGCGCCGGCGTGAAACTGCCGACCTCCGGAACGGTCTTCATCTCGCTGCGCGATGCCGACAAGCCGCGCATTCTTGAGACGGCAAAGATCCTGACCCGTTGCGCATTCGAGATCATCGCCACGGGCGGAACCCAGCGTTTCCTTGAGGAAAAGGGCATTAGCTGTCGCAAGATCAACAAGGTGCTTGAAGGGCGGCCTCACATCGTCGATGCTATCAAGAACGGTGAGGTCCAGCTCGTCTTCAACACGACCGAAGGCGCACAGGCCCTTGCCGACAGCCGATCCCTGCGCCAGGCCGCGCTCATGCACAAGGTGCCCTACTACACCACCTTGTCGGGCGCGATCGCCGCAGCAAGGGCTGTTGAGGCCTACAAGACCGGCCACCTTGAAGTCCGGCCGCTGCAGGACTATTTCCCTACGGCTGCCTGACCATCTTCAAGGCAGCGGAATGATCCGGCACCTGTAGGGCGGCAAAGCGCCTCGGCCCAGGACCTCTCTTTTGCACAGAAAGGGGGAGCCATGAGGGTTGAGCGTGTGAGCGGCGACGGGCAGGCTGGAAGTTATGTCGACGCCGGATTCCGTGTATCCGGGCGAAAGATCTGATCGGTTTGGACGCTTCGGGGCAAGCCGCCCCGAAGCGTCCAACCGGTTTTTATTGACTCAAGCCGCCGCCGAACAGGCGGCGCACGCGTACCGAGAGGTCGAGAAGGCATGGAAAAAGTCCCGATGACGATTGGCGGTCACGCCAAGCTCGAGGAAGAGCTGAAGCATCGGACCTCCGTCGAACGGCCGAGGATCATTCAGGCGATTTCTGAAGCGCGCGCCATGGCGACCTTTCCGAAAACGCCGAATACCACGCCGCCAAGGAAGCCCAGAGCCACAATGAGGGCCGCATCAACGAGCTTGAGGACAAGCTTTCGCGGGCCGAGGTGATCGATGTCACCAAGCTCTCCGGCGACAAGATCAAGTTCGGCGCAACGGTCACCCTCATCGATGAGGACACCGAGGAAGAGAAGACCTACCAGATTGTCGGCGACGCTGAAGCCGACGTAAAGGAAGGTCGTGTCTCCATCTCCTCGCCCATCTCCCGTGCCCTCATCGGCAAGGAAGTCGGCGACAGTGTGGAAGTGGCAGCGCCCGGCGGCGCGCGCTCCTACGAGATCGCGGAAGTGAAGTTCATCTAGAGCATTTTCCGCCCGACAGGATCGCGGCGGACCGGTTGGATTTTGCTTCCGGCATCAAGCAGGCACCGTGTGGCGCTCCTAGAGGTGCCACACGGTCATCCATCTGTTTTCGGATACCCGGAAGCGATAGTCTTTCGTCAGATGACGAAGCACGGCGCGCATGTGCCTTGCGCCATAGACGATGGCGATGCGCCGTGGCTCATCACACGGCTCGGCCAGCACCTCTTCCAGACATTCGATCAGCCGGCGGTCATGCGCACGCAGGATCACGCCAAAAAACGCGTCGACGTCGTCTCCCCAATCCAGCCATTCCTGGCTGCTTGTGTGATCGGACATGGCTATGCCCTCAGCAAGCGATTCCCGCGTCGCGAACAGGCGCCGTTGCAGCCCGACCAATGACGGCAGAAAATAGGCCAGACACCGTAGCCGAAAAGGCAGTCCGCGCCACAATCGGTCGAACTCGTCCGTATCAAGATCCGCTCGTATAACCCTCGTATCGCAGATTTCTTTCGCCCTGAACTGTTGCTGCAATCGCAAGCCGAGCTTCTTGGAGACGGCGGCCCAGCGATAGGACCGCGTCAGGCGTTTGGAGTGGCGCGACTTAACGCCTTCATGCAGGACAATGTCATGCGAGACGGCGTCCGCAATGACCGCTTCGAAGAAAGTCGCTTCGCCGATGTGAATCATCGGAAACAGCGTCACTTCATGAGGATGGTCTTTGGAAGTCAGTACCATGCGAACCGAGCGGACACCGAAGATGCTGCTTTCGATAATCTGCATACGGCACGGTCAACTCGCTGATTGAACAAATTTTCATTGTCATAATTTTTATGCTAGCGGGTTTGACTGGCAGAGCAACCCCGCCGCCCGATATGGAAAGCCGCCATGACCGCCAAGCCCACCGTTGCCATCGAATATTGCCGCCAGTGCAACTGGATGCTGCGGGCGGGCTGGATGGCGCAGGAACTGTTGCAGACCTTTTCCGAGGAACTCGGCGGCGTCACGCTCATCCCCGGCACCGGCGGCATCTTCCGCATCACCGTCACCCATGATGGACAGCAGACCCTGATCTGGGACCGCAAGACCGAGGAGAGCTTTCCCCAACCGAAGGTCCTCAAGCAGCGTCTGCGCGACGTGATCGACCCGGACCTCGCGCTCGGCCACAGCGATCGCGCCTGAGCAAAGCGGAACAAAACCGCAACTTGCTCTTCCCTTGTCGGCCCGTTCGCCCCATATTCGGCCCCATGGCTGGCAAGAAAACTCCCCCGCACGAGACAGATCTTCCCGAAGCGTCCGGACAGGATGTTGGCGGACACGATGTCGCCGGCTTCGGCGAAAGCCCGCAAGCCGCCTTTGAAGGCGCGCCGCTGTCCGGCTCGGTGTCCGACTGGGCGCGCGAGATTTCCGGCGAGGCGGCAAAGCCCGCCCCTGCCGCCAAGGAACCGAAACCGGCCTCTGCGAAGAAACCCGCGAAGCCGAAATCCCGCAAGAAACAGGACGCCCCGGTCAGCCCCAAGGCGAAGGCGGCCGGCGGCATGAACCCGATTGCCGGGCTCGATATTTCGCTGGAGGACGCTGAGGAACTGCTGGCCAGACAGGTCGCGGAGACCAAGAAGAAGCGCAAGGGCCGCAACGCCCTGCCGGAGCTTTCCGGCGGCGGTGGTGCGACGGCCACCGTGCAGGCGCTTTCCGCGCTCATCGAAAGCGGCAACCCGCTGCACAAGAACGGCAAGATCTGGACCCCGCACCGCCCCGAGCGGCCCGAGAAATCGGAAGGCGGCGTACCGATCGAGATGGTCACGGAGTTCAAACCCTCCGGCGACCAGCCCACCGCGATCGCCGATCTCGTGGCCGGGGCGAACGACAACGAGCAGACGCAGGTGCTGCTGGGCGTGACCGGCTCGGGCAAGACCTTCACCATGGCGCAGGTGATCGCCCAGACCCAGCGCCCCGCCCTGATCCTCGCCCCCAACAAGACGCTGGCCGCCCAGCTCTATGGCGAGTTCAGGAGTTTCTTCCCCGAAAACGCGGTGGAGTATTTCGTCTCCTACTACGATTACTACCAGCCGGAAGCCTACGTCCCGCGCACCGACACCTATATCGAGAAGGAATCCTCCATCAACGAGGAGATCGACCGGATGCGCCACGCAGCGACCCGTGCGCTGCTGGAACGCGATGATGTGATCATCGTCGCCTCCGTCTCCTGCATCTACGGTATCGGGTCGGTCGAAACCTACACCGCCATGACCTTCGCGCTGGAAGTGGGCGAGCGCATCGACCAGCGCCAGCTCCTGGCAGATCTCGTGGCCCTTCAATACAAGCGCAACGACGCCGCCTTCCAGCGCGGCACCTTCCGGGTGCGCGGCGACACCATCGAGCTTTTCCCCGCCCACTTCGAGGACCGCGCCTGGCGCATCTCGCTTTTCGGCGACGAGATCGATTCCATCACCGAATTCGACCCGCTCACCGGCAAGAAGAGCGGCGATCTGAAGTCGGTGAAGGTCTACGCCAATTCGCACTATGTGACGCCCAAGCCGACGCTCAATCAGGCGGTGAAATCCATCAAGAGCGAGCTGAAGCAGCGGCTTGAAGAACTGAACAACCACGGTCGCCTGCTGGAAGCCCAGCGCCTGGAACAGCGCACGCTGTTCGATCTGGAAATGATCGAGGCGACCGGATCGTGCGCGGGCATCGAGAACTATTCGCGCTACCTGACGGGCCGCGCGCCGGGCGAACCGCCACCGACGCTGTTCGAATATCTGCCCGACAACGCGCTGGTCTTCATCGACGAGAGCCACGTCACCGTGCCCCAGATCGGCGGCATGTACCGGGGCGACTTCCGCCGCAAGGCGACGCTGGCCGAATATGGCTTCCGCCTGCCGTCCTGCATGGACAACCGCCCGCTGCGGTTTGAGGAATGGAACGCCATGCGGCCGCAGACGGTCTGCGTCTCGGCCACGCCCGGTAACTGGGAGATGGAAGAATCCGGCGGCGTCTTCGCCGAGCAGGTCATCCGCCCCACCGGGCTCATTGATCCGCCCGTCGACATCCGCCCGGCCAAGAGCCAGGTGGACGATCTTCTGGGCGAGGTGCGCGAGGTGGCGGCCAAGGGCTATCGCTCGCTGGTCACCGTGCTCACCAAGCGCATGGCGGAGGATCTGACCGAATACCTGCACGAATCCGGCGTGCGCGTGCGCTACATGCATTCCGACATCGACACGCTGGAACGCATCGAGATCCTGCGCGACCTGCGCCTCGGCGCCTTTGACGTGCTGGTCGGCATCAACCTGCTGCGTGAGGGCCTCGACATTCCCGAATGCGCGCTGGTCGCCATTCTGGATGCGGACAAGGAAGGCTTCCTGCGGTCTGAAACCTCGCTCATCCAGACCATCGGCCGCGCCGCGCGAAATGTCGACGGGCGGGTGATCCTCTATGCAGATCACGTGACCGGCTCCATGCAGCGCGCGATTGACGAGACCGACCGCCGCCGCGCCAAGCAGGTCGCCTATAACGAGGAACACGGCATCACGCCGGAATCGGTGAAGAAGAACATCGGCGACATCCTCTCCTCCGTCTACGAACGCGATCACGTCACGGTGGATTCCGGCTTCGCGGAAGAAGCGGGCGAGATGATCGGCCACAACATGACGGCCCATATCGAGGCGCTGGAAAAACGCATGCGCGAGGCCGCCGCCGATCTGGACTTCGAGGAAGCCGCCCGCCTGCGCGACGAGGTCAAGCGCCTGCGCGAAACGGAACTGGCGATTTCCGACGACCCGCTGGCCCGTCAGGCCGCCGTGGAAGACAAGAGCGGCGGCTACCGCGGCGAGCGCCCCTTTGGCGCCAGCGCCAACACGCCGAAGGGTTCAGGCTCCAAGGTGCGCAAGAACACGCTGGACGAAATGACCGTGGGAAGAACGGAAGTTCCGTTGGCTCGCGGGCGACCCGGCATCGGCAGTGACGACAAGAAGGGGCCGAAGGGCAGGCCGCGGAAGACGGGGCGTGCGGGAAGGTAGCATCGTAATGATCTCGTCAAAACACATGTCATTTAATTATATTCTGCCTATGCTTTTTGTACATTTTTTCACTTTCTATAAGACGAAAATTGCAAAATTGCTTTAGGGAATGAATACTACGTATATTTTTCCTACACTTCGCAATCCTCATATCGTCACTAATAATATATCGCGCATCGGAAATACGACATATTGCCAATAAATGGGGATCATCGCACGCATCGCAACCACTTGGCAAGCTTTCTTCAATTTCATCTAAACATCTTTCGACAACATCTAACGCGACACTCCTCACTCGACCGGATCTTGAAAGTTCTATTATCCACATCTTTACTTTTAGGACTCTTTCTATTTCCTCCTTTTGCTTTCCAGCGCCAATCGCTAGTTTAACATTTTTAGTCTCAATATCATCTTTGAGCTTATTATGCCATCCGTCCTTGTTTATCGCGCGGACGAGCTTGTTTATGTCGACACAGATAACGCTCATAGCTAAATCATCTCAAATAGATATGATTGCTCTCGGAAAAAGAATTCACGATAGCTATCGGGCGGAGAATCTACATGCCCCTTCTTATTGATTAATACTTCCGAAATTGAGTTTCCATTACTACGATTTTCGCAAAAAAGAATTTTTTGCGTTAATTCCGAGCCTTCCTCATTCTTAAACAAACAATATCTATACCTATCAATCACATAATCGCTATGCGTTTCAATAACTAACCTCAACCCAGCACGTGCCAGTTTAAATACAAGCTCACCAAAAGCCGCTTGCGCCTTAGGATGCAAATGAAGTTCAGGCTGCTGAATCAATAGTAGAGCATTCTTTTCCTGCGACATGAGTATCGCGTCTACGATAACTGGGAGTATCTGTGACACGCCATAACCCACTTCATCCAACGAAAATACCTTCCCGTTTTTCGTTATATTTATACGAATAGGAGACTTAGGATCAGACAGCTTATACGGCCGCACATCTATTTCATCGAAAAGACCGCTCTCCCTGCCAAACTGATTTATGCTTTCTTTGACGGAACTCATTTTTTCTGAATAATTTTCGAATAGTTGATATAGTCTATGAGGGATATGCTCACCACGCAACTTCCTTTCACTAGACGGTTTCATGTAGATATTTTGGGGGTCCATCCGGATCGGACCGTAATAGTTAATTCTAACCGGCGACCTCCCAATAAAATAAGGCATACCGACCGCGTTTTCCTCGCTAGAAAAATCTAAAAACGCGAGTTCCCACGCGATATTCGTAATATACGTCCGCTTAATCGGGATACTCAGAGTTCTATAGCCACGACTTGGCGAGAGATGCTCTTTCAAGACTGAGGTATATGAAAACATTTTACTTTTGCTATCGATTTTCTTAGAAAGTAATGACTTACCTTTTCTCCTCACTAACATTGCACCTTCATTGTTAACCGAAACAACCCTATCAATTAGCAGCTCTTTCCTCGATTTAGAGGCAGTATATGTAACAATTCTCCCTATTTGTTCGACACCTCCAAATTCTCCTACATCATCGCCATTCACCATAAAACCTATCGAAACTTCAGATTCTTCAATATAAGGAGAAAGTACATCAACTGACGAACTAACTTTTTCACTAGATCCAACTATATTATACTTTCTGAGAAAGCTTTCTGTAAAAATGCAGTTTATTAGATGCAATATACTTGATTTGCCAGAGCTATTATCTCCAACAATAAAATTTACACTCGCCAATTCGATATTTATACGCCTAAAACCTCTAAAGTTTTTTGCAAATACTTTCAATTCAATCATCTTTTCACCCAGCAGCATCCGTTGATTCGCCAACTTTTATCTTCGTATGAAGACTTCTCACATGCCACAAATTTTCACGTTACTTATTTCTATCGCTTGACTTGCCGCAACAGGCTAAGTTTCGTTTCTCAATCTGTACGGCAGACTCTATTGGAGTTTGCCACTTCGACCCAGAGCTTCTTATGAGTATACAAAGGTGATACGCGGCACTAGCGCTCCAGACAAAAGCCAAGCCCGTCAACACCCCAATAGGGAAAGCGGGTCAGTCCTTGCTTGCCTTAACACCGCAACAAACGGCCACTCCACATCAGTCAATTTCTTATCCCCGCCCTCACCCCATGCCCCTATCCTTCCCCCATCGCCCGGCGACAAGCGGGAAGCCATGGCAGACCGTCTGCCGTGCTGGTCGGGGATCGTGACGGCGTCGGCTGACAGGGACTAACGGCCCCCGGTAGGCTGACGCGATCGAAAGTCGTGGGGGCCCGAAAGGGCGCGCGGCTTCGGACCGGGTTCGTGCCTCGCCTCAATGCGGGTGCGGAGCCGGTCAGGAGGCTCTTGCATCACCGACCATGTCGCGGGTGAAACAGTCTCTGAAGTCGCGGCGAGAGAATGGCCGGATGGCCGAGCGTGACTTCCGGGAAAACGTCATGGGCAGGGCAAAGCCGCCACATTGCCGAAGACTCGACCGAATGCCGACACAAGGCCTGGCAATGCCGGCCGCGCCCTGCCAATTCCCTCAAAACGGCCGCGCCGAAAGGCCCGGGCGCGGTTGGCGCGTGGCCTCGGTCCGTCCGGGACCCGGAAGACACGTTTCCGTCATCGCCGGACCGGGAAACCGCAAGGGCCACACCCAGCCCGCCGCCGCGGTGAGGTTCATGGCCGCAGGCTCGCATGCGCACTACCCGGCCTAATCGTCTGGCGGAGTTATACAACCCTGAATACCTGTCGGTTTTGCAGGCCTGGCGGCATCCTTGCCCGCCTTCGAATTCAGGCAAGTGAGCCGAGACATCGTTGCAACGCCCCCTGAACAACCCCGACTCAAATCCGCTTTTGTTATTGCCTTCCAGCCCGCACTTACCCTAGTTTCAGGGCTTGATCAGTAAGCGGCTGCCCCGACTTCCGTTAATTTCCGGTTAACGCTATTCTTGGCGACGGCACGGAAATGCGTGAGAGGGAGGCCGCATGGCGTCTTTGAGGAGTTCGGAAATGGGTCTTTTCTCCAGCAAGCAGAGCTCGTCGTCTCGTGACGACGGCACCGCGCGGCCGACGGCCTACGGAGCGGAAGACGACTTTCGGGATGAGGACCGCGAAGAAACGTCCAATGTCGAGCAGCTCTCGCCGCTTGCACTGCGCATGCAGGAGCAATTGCGCAGCCTCGACAATCTCAAGGCCCGCGTCGGCGGCCTCGGGCGCACCTTCGAGCAGATGAACACGCTGGCAGCCGAGAGCTCGAACTCCATCTCGCTGCTGTCGGACTTCATTGACGCCTCGCGCACCCATGTGGAGACCGAAATCCGGCTGAAGTCGGAAAACGCCAAGCTGACGACCGACCTGATTGACCGCAATCACGAGGTCAAGTCGCTGTCGAACCAGCTGGAAGAGGCCCTGGCGGAAGTCCATTCTCTTCGCAAGCGCTCGACGGAAACCCGCACCGCTCTTGAGGGCGCGCGCAACGATCTGGTTTCCATTCGCGACAACAACAAAAAGGTCAACGAGGAATACCGCGCTCAGAGCGCCCGCCTCGTGGAGGCCAATGGCCAGATCGCCGATCTGACGGGCGAGCTGAAGGACACGGCCGCCAAGCTGGCCACGGCGGAAGAACATGCTGAAAGCCTGAAGACCGCGCTTGACGGCTTGACCCAGCGCGAGAAGGAACTGCAGCAGAACCTCTCCGAAAGCGCGGCCCTGCTGGAAGCGGAGATCCGCAAGTCACAGCAGCTTGCCGCCGAGCTGGAAGCCTCCAAGCGTCAGGTCAGCGAGTTCCGTAACGAGAATATCGACATCAAGTCCCAGCTCGACATCGCGGAACAGGAAATCGAATACGCCAAGTCGCGGCTGGAAGAGGAAAAGCGCAAGCACGACAACGAGGTCTACACGCTCAATTCAGAGATTGAGAACCTCTCCTCGCAGCGCCGCATCGGTGCCCATTCCCTGCAGGAAATGGCGACCGAGAACAATTCCCTGAAAGAGCGCAACCGCGACATGATCAAGCGGATGCAGGAAATCGAACGCCTGCTGGACAGCGCCCAGAAGAACCACGAGCACGACCGCAACGATCTGGTCAGCACCAATGCCAAGTTGCGCGAGCTGAACCTGCGTTACAACGCCGTCCTGACCGACCTCAACCACGAGCGCAGCCAGAACGCGAAATATTCCGACACCAACGAAGAGCTGGTGGAAGAGAACAAGAAGCTTCAGCGCTACCGCATCAAGTATGACAGCGCCGTGGACCAGATCGCGCAGCTCAAGTCCGTCATCGCCAACTACCAGATGGCGATGGAGAAGGACGGGATCTCCTTCGAGCACGCCACCTCCGGCGACCCTGTCGCCCGCGTGGAGAAGGTTCTCGCCGCCGAGGACGACCTGTCCGACGAGTTGCTGGAGCCGGTGCCCTCGAACGTGTCCGCGAGCGATGCGAACGCGACGTCCTCCACCGACGACACGGATGACGATGGCCCGAAGGGCGATGGCAACATCGTCAAGCTGCGCGATTAGGCAGCACCCCTGCACTTAAAATAAGCGGAAGCGAGCCGACCTCAGGTCGGCTCCTGATGCGGCGCGCTTTCGGCCCCCTCGCCCAGCGCGCGCTGCATCAACACGCAATCGAGCCAGCGGCCGAATTTCCGGCCGACATTCTTCAGCGTGCCGACGGGTTCGAAGCCCAGCGAGCGATGAAGCCCCACCGAGGCCACATGGGCGCTATCGCCGATCACCGCCACCATCTGCCGGTAGCCGCGTGACGTCGCCTCTTCGATGATCGCGCCCATGAGGGCCTTGCCCACACCGAGACGGTGCGCGTCAGGCGCGACATAGACGGAATTCTCCACCGTACCGCGATAGGCCGGGCGCGGCCTGTAGGGGCCCGCATAGGCGTAGCCGAGCACCCGCTCTGCGCCGCCCTCCACGCGTGTGCATACGAGATAGGGATAGCCGTTTGTGAGAAGCGCCTCATGGCGGCGCAGCATCTCCGCCTCGTCGGGCGGTGTCAGCTCAAAAGAGGCCGTGCCGGTTTCCACCGCGTGACGGTAGATCGCGGTGATCGAAGAAATATCATCCCCGCGGGCGGGGCGAATGGTAAACTTAGACATGTGGGAAGGTTCTGGCGGGATGTTGGGAGGATATCTTAGCCAACTGAATGTGGCTCCGTGGCCCGTTCCGGTCCAGCGCGAATTATAGGCAAGGGTTCGGCTTTCCGCATTCCGGTCCGCTGCGCGCACGAAGAGACAACCGCAGCCCCTCCCGAATGCCATACATGTGAGCTTAGACCGAAGTCGCATGTTCAAAATATTATTATATACTAACATTCGCATGTGTTAATTTATTAGCTGGATGTCGGCCACCCCGTGACCGGCACCCGCATGCACAGCCACCAGCCATAAGGTGGCGTGTGTCGTGGAACGCCCGCCGTGTCCCCCCTTGCTTTCGGACCAACGGCGCGCACCGCTGCGCAAGTCGAGACGGCGCCGAACGCCTGTCCCGCGCCGCGGGAGGAAAAAGGAGTAGGACAGTGGCTCAGATTCTCATTCTCGGCGGCGGCATTGCAGGCGTTTCGGCGGCCTATGAAATCCGTGAGGCCCTCGGCAAGTCGCATGAAGTGACCGTGGTCTCCAAGGCAGCACATTTCCAGTTCACGCCATCCAATCCGTGGGTCGCCGTCAACTGGCGCAAGCGCGAGGACATCACCGTCGACCTCGCAACCACCTTGCCCCGCCACAACGTGAAATTCGTCCACGCCGCGGCGGAAAAGGTGCTGCCGACAGAAAAGGCCGTGCGCCTTTCCAACGGTGAGACGATGACATACGACTACCTCGTCATCACCACCGGCCCGGAACTCGCCTTCGACGAGATCGAGGGGCTTGGCCCGAACGGCTTCACCAACTCCGTGTGTGACGTCGACCACGCGACCGAGGCACAGCCGCATTGGGAGGCCTTCTGCGACAAGCCCGGCCCGATTGTCGTGGGCGCCGTACAAGGCGCGTCCTGTTACGGCCCGGCCTACGAATTCGCAATGATCATGGATACCGACCTGCGCAAGCGAAAGCTACGCGACCAGGTGCCGATGACTTTCGTCACCGCAGAGCCCTATGTGGGCCACCTCGGCCTTGGCGGCGTGGGCGACACCAAGGGCTTGCTGGAATCGGAGATGCGCGAGCGGCACATCCGCTGGATCACCAACGCCAAGGTGGACAAGGTCGAGGACGGCAAAATGACCGTCACCGAACTCAACGAAGACGGCTCCTTGAAAAAGGTCCACGAATTGCCCTTCGGCTTCTCCATGATGCTGCCCGCCTTCCGTGGCATCCCCGCCCTGATGGGGGTGGAGGGGCTCACCAATCCGCGCGGCTTCGTGATCGTCGACAAGCACCAACGCAACCCGACCTATCCGGAGATCTTCTCCGCTGGCGTCTGCATCGCCATCCCGCCACTGGAGGCCACGCCGGTTCCGGTGGGGGTTCCCAAGACCGGCTACATGATCGAGAGCATGGTGACGGCAATCGCCCGCAACCTGAAGGAAATCCTGGCCGGAAAGGAGCCGTCTCACGAAGGTACGTGGAACGCCATCTGCCTCGCCGATTTCGGCGATGGCGGCGTCGTCTTCGTGGCCCAGCCCCAGAATCCGCCGCGCAACGTGAACTGGTCGGCCAGCGGAAAGTGGGTCCACCTGGCCAAGATCGCCTTCGAGAAGTACTTCCTGCGCAAGGTCCGCAAGGGCACGACCGAGCCCTATTACGAAAAGGCGGTCATGCAGATGCTCAAGATCAGCAAACTGAAGACCAAGGAACCGGCCTGAGCGCAGACGTTGCGCAGGCGGCGCCCGGCCCTTGCATGAACACAAAAGAAAACGGGCGCGGAGAGATCCGCGCCCGTTTCAATTCGTACTCAGGCTGTGCTTGACAGCGAGACCTGTCGCCTAGTCGCGGTTGCCGAAGAGCTGCAACAGCATGAGGAACAGGTTGATGAAGTCGAGATAGAGACGCAGCGCGCCCATGACGGCCTTGCGTCCGGCGACCACATCGCTGTCACCTGCGTAGTACATTTCCTTGATCTGCTGCGTGTCGTAGGCGGTCAGGCCGGCAAAGACCAGAACGCCGATCACGGAGATCGCGAACTGCATGGCGCTGGAACCGATGAACATGTTCACCAGCGACGCGATGATGATGCCGATCAGGCCCATGAACAGGAACGAGCCCCAGCCGGACAGATCCTTCTTGGTCACATAGCCGAAGAGGCTGAGACCACCGAAGGAGGCCGCGGTGATGAAGAACACCCGCGCCACCGACTGGTGGGTGTAGACCATTAGGATCGACGACAGGGAAATGCCCACAAGCGCCGCATAGATCCAGAAGGTGCTCTGCGCCGCGCCGACGCTCATCTTGTGAACGCGGAAGGACAGGAAGAAGACCATGGCCAACGGGGCCAGAATCACGAGCCACTTGAGCGGGCTCACGAAAAGAGCAAGACCAAGGCTGGTCAGCATCATGCCGTTGGGCAACTGTGCCGCGGCGTCGGCCTGATTGGTGGTCACCGACAGCATGAACGTGCCAAGCGCGGTCAGGCCGGTGATGCCGAGACCCAGCGCCATGTAGTTGTAAACGTTCAGCATGTAGGCCCGAAGGCCAGCATCATAAAGGCCGGCCTCGGCGCGCGAGCCCGCGTATCGGCTCGCCTGATTACGGTCGAAGGTCGCCATGAAATTCCTCGCTTTTCATTCGCCCCTGGGAAGACAGAAAATGCGCCTTCACGGGCGCTGAGGCGAATATGGGGGTATCCGACCACGCGAACAAGACCGCTCCGTGGCAATTTCGCGTGATTTAGCGTCCCTATGAGGCAAATGAATGGCCTTGGCCCGGGAAAGGACATGATCTTGCAATCCCGGCAAATGGTTAACCGAAACTGAATTGAGGCGAACCACGCCTAAAGATTGCGAAGCACGGGAGCAGGACGCTCGCCCAGCACACGCCAGGTGCCCACCAGGCCGAAGCCGACGGAAAGCGCCAGCGCGATCAACGCCGCGATCAGCGCGGTCATGGGCTGGAACATGAAGCCCACATGCATGATCTGCGTAATGACGTACCACGCGGCCACCGTTCCGGCGAAAACCGCGAAGATGGAGGTGGCAACGCCCAAAAGCGCATATTCGATCACATAGGCCGCGATGAGCCGTGCCCGCGTCGCCCCCAGGGTCTTGAGGATCACCGCATCATGGATGCGGTTGCGATGCCCCGCTGCCAGCGCGCCCGCCAGCACCAGGACGCTGGCGATAAGCGTGATGGCCGAGGCCCCGCGGATGGCCCAGGCAAGCTGTCCGACGAGATCGTTCACCTGCTGGATCGCGTCCTTAACCCTGACGCCGGTCACGGTTGGAAGCGCGTTGGAGATCGTTTTCAGAAGGTCGATTTCCCGGGCGGTGGAGACATCCGACTTCCACGTGATGGTGGCAAGATTGGAATGCGGCGCGCCTGCAAACGTATTGGGTGAGAAGACGAGGACGAAATTCATCGCCAGGCTTTCCCACTCCACATCGCGGATATTGGAAATCCGGGCGACAATCTCGCGCCCCAGCACATTGACCGTGACCGTATCGCCGATGGCCAGCCCAAGCCCCTTGGCGATCCCGCTTTCCATGGAAACAAGCGGCTCGCCGCTGTAGTTTTCCGGCCACCAGGACCCGGCTTCCAGTTCCGAGTTCTCCGGCAGATCCGCAGAATAGGTGATCCCGCGATCGCCGCGTAGCGCCCAGGCGACCTCCGGTGTGGGAACCACATCGCGGGCCGGAACCCCGTCGACTTTCACGATCCGCCCCCGCATCATTGGCGCGGTGACAAGCTCCGCATCCGGTGCGTTCGCCTCGACCACCTGCCTGAAGGTCGACATCTGATCGTTCTGGATATCGAGAAAGAAGAAACTCGGCGCTTCATCCGCCACCCGCGTGGTGAGTTCGCGCCTGAGATTGCCGTCAATCAGCGTCAGCGCGACCAGCAGGGTCAGGCCGAGGCCCAGCGACAGGGTCACCGAGGGCGTCAGCGCGCCCGGACGATAGATATTGCCAAGCGCCAGCCGCCACTCTGTCGCCAGCGCCGCCGCACGGCCAGATCTGCGCCCGATCCCGCGACGAAACCGCGGCAAGTGACGCGCAAGCGCCATCAGAGCGCGACCGACGCCGAAGAGCAGCACGAAGGACGCCGCAGCAGCACACACATAAATGACCGCGATCCGACGATCATAGGCGAGCACCACCGCAAGCCCCGCCAAGAGCGCGACCGTGACCGCCGTCGCCGCGACATAGCGAAGCCGCGGCAGACGCGAGGGACTGCCGATCTCATCGCGGAAAAGGGCCGTCGGCGGCACGTCGTGAGCCCGGCCGAGCGGCCAGAGCGCGAAGGCCAGCGCCGTCAGAACACCGTAGACGAGCCCCAGCGCCAGTTCGCCGGGATAGATCCCCGCAATGACGCCAACGGGCAGTACCTGCGCCAGAAAGGTGCCAGCCGCAAAAGGCAGCAATGCACCCAGCATGAGGCCGATCACGATCCCGCCCCCCGCCAGCATCAGGATCTGCATCAGATACAGCCAGAAGACGAAACCGCCCGGTGCGCCAACGCATTTGAACGTCGCGATGACGGGACGCTTGGTATCGAGAAAGGCGCGCACCGCATTGGCAACGCCAACCCCGCCCACGACAAGCGCCGTCAACCCGACAAGCGTCAGGAACTGCGTAAGCTGGCCGATGCTGCGCTTGAGGCCGGGGGCGGCGTTGTCGCGCGCGCGGATACGCCAGCCCGCATCGGGGAAGCGTTTATCCGCTTCCTCGCGCACCGCCTTCACATCCGCCTCGCCGCGCGGCCCGGAGCGCACATCATTGAGCGCCACACGGTGATGCCAGCGCACAAGCGTCCCCGGCTGAATGAGCCGGGAGGCGTCCATGGCGGCCCGCGACACCATCAGGCGCGGCCCGAAATCGACCCCGCCGGAGAGTTTGTCCGGTTCTGTGGCGATCGTGTCCGCGATCCGCAACCGCGCATAGCCGAGCGTGATTTCATCGCCCACGTCAACATTG
Organism: Breoghania sp.; assembly: GCF_963674635.1. Lineage (NCBI taxonomy): Bacteria > Pseudomonadati > Pseudomonadota > Alphaproteobacteria > Hyphomicrobiales > Stappiaceae > Breoghania > Breoghania sp. The sequence goes on along the minus strand of NZ_OY771475.1, from coordinate 3,662,571 downwards.
AGCCGGGCAAGCAACGCAGGGTCGGCAGCCGCGCCCCAGACATCGCCTTGCGCCTCAAGGCTTGCATGCAGATCGCCGCCGCTGGTCAATTTCAGATCGCCGAAAAGCGGATAGGCGCCATCGATGGCCTTCACCTCGACGAGCGCCTGCGCATCGCCGGAGGGCACACGCGCCATCGCGCGCATGGTGGCGACGACGGAAACCCGGCCCACGCCATCGAGAAAAGCGCGTTCATCCGCATTGGCCTGACGCTGGACCAGCGAGAAATCCAGATCGCCACCCAGGATTGCGCGCCCCTCCCCGGCAATTCCCTCCGTCAGACCGCGCGAGATGGAAGCGACGCCGGAAATGGCGGCGACGCCCAACGCGATACAGGCAATGAAGACGTAAAAGCCGCGCACACCCCCGCGCAGTTCGCGCAAGGCGAAGCGGAAGGCGGTGGCGATGGTGGCATGCGCGCCGGCAGACCCCGCAGGCGATCCCGTCATGTCAGTGCCCCGCTGTGGCGGACGCGGGTTTGGCGACATGGTCGGCATCGATCACGCCGGAATGGATGCGCACGCTGGTGGTGCAGCGCTCGGCGAGAGAACGATCATGGGTGACCAGAACCAGCGTCGTGCCATGGCGCTTTTGCGCCTCGAACATCAGATCGATGATGGTCCCGCCGGTGTTTTCGTCGAGATTGCCCGTCGGCTCGTCCGCGATCAGGATTTCCGGCGATGTGACCAGCGCACGTGCCATGGCGACGCGCTGCTGCTCGCCGCCGGAAAGTTGAGAAGGGTAATGATTGAGGCGATCCTTGAGGCCGACCGCGGCCAGCTCATCGGCCGCACGCTTGAAGGCCTGCGCCTCGCCCGCAAGCTCCAGCGGCACGGCGACATTTTCAAGCGCGGTCATGTTGGCAACCAGATGGAACGACTGGAAGACGATGCCCACATGCCGCCCCCGGAAGCGGGCAAGTTCGTCTTCGGCCAGGGTCGTGATGTCCGTTCCGGCCACAACGACCCGCCCACTGTCGGCGCGCTCAAGCCCCGCCATCACCATGAGAAGCGTGGATTTGCCCGACCCGGACGGGCCGATGATGCCGACCGAATGGCCGCGCGCGATATCGAGATCGATGCCCTTGAGGATGTGCACACGGGCAGCCCCGTTGCCGAGCGAAAGATGGACGTCTCGCAGAGAGATCGCCGAATTCTGGGCGATGGTTTGATCCACAGGCCTTGTCCTTCGCGTTTTGAAACCCAGATCAGGTATCCTGATCCGGCGGGCAACTTGTGCGTATCGATAGCAGGGCATCTGTCCACGCAGACGCGCGCGCCTGTCCTGATGGCCACAGCATGCCTGTTGGCGACCCGCAAGCGAACGTGTTCCAGTGGCGCAAAGCCACGCATTCAGCCCAATATGGTGGCTTGAGCGAATCTATCCAGAGGGCCCATGCGTTTCTTCGCCGTGATGATCACCGTCCTTGTTGCCGCTGCGATGGGTCCCATGGCGCTCGCCTCGGCTGCGCCCATAACCCTGGTGGCGCTGGGCGACAGCCTGACCGCCGGCTACGGCCTGCCGCCCGGCGATGGCTTCCCGGACAAGCTTCAGGCCGCCCTCAAGGCGCGCGGTCATGACGTGATCGTGATCGACGCGGGCGTCTCCGGCGACACGACCTCCGGCGGGCTCTCCCGTCTCAACTGGTCGGTGGGCGAAAAGGCGGACGGCGTGATCCTGGAACTCGGCGCGAACGATGCGCTGCGCGGCATCCGCCCCCAGGAGACGCGCCGCAACCTTGCCGCCATGCTGGACCAACTGAAGGCGCGCGGCCTGCCCGTGCTTCTGGCGGGCATGATCGCTCCGCCCAACATGGGCCCGCAATACGAGCGCGAATTCAATCCCATATACCCGGATCTTGCCGAAGAATATGGCGCGCGCCTCTATCCCTTCTTTCTTGACGGGGTCGCCGGAACGCCTGCGCTCAATCAGAGCGATGGCATGCATCCGACCTCCGAAGGCGTGGACGTGATCGTCTCCCGCATCCTTCCCGATGTCGAAGCCCTGATCGCCGAGATCACCGCACCGGAAGCACGGAAAGACTGAGCACCCACCAAGTGTTTTCCACCCCAATAAGACCATGAGAAGAGCGCCTCACGCCCTCTCCTCCCAATGAACTCAGGACGTCTACATGATCGAAATGCGCAAACTCGGGCGTACCGATATCGAAGTCAGCTCCATCTGCCTCGGCACCATGACCTGGGGCCAGCAGAATACCGAAGCCGAAGGCCATCTCCAGATGGACATGGCACTGGAACGCGGCATCAATTTCTTCGACACGGCCGAGCTTTATTCCATCCCGCCCAAGGCAGAGACGCAAGGAAGCACGGAAAAGATCGTCGGCTCGTGGTTCAAGTCTCGCGGCACACGCGACAAGGTGATCCTGGCGACCAAGGTCGTCGGGCGCACGGTCAATCGCTGGTTCCGCGATGACGGCTCCGAAGGCCGCCTGAACCGCGCCCAGATCGAGGAAGCCGTCAACAAGAGCCTGAGGCGGCTTCAGACCGACTATATCGACCTCTACCAGATCCACTGGCCGGATCGCGAGGTCTCGCAGTTCGGCTCCAACCCGACGATCTGGCAGCCGCCGCAGCCCGCCGCCGACGAGACCCCGATCGAGGAAACGCTTCAGGTCATGGCCGATCTGGTGAAGGCCGGCAAGATCCGCCACGTGGGGCTTTCCAATGAGAGCGCCTGGGGCACCATGCGTTTCCTGCAGGCCGCCGATCAGCACGACCTGCCGCGCGTCGTCTCCATCCAGAACGCCTATTCGCTGCTCAACCGCACCTTCGAGACCGGCCTGGCCGAAATCGAGGCGCGCGAACAGGTCGGCCTGCTCGCCTATTCCGCGCTGGCGCAAGGGCTTCTGACCGGCAAGTATCGTGACGGCGCGCGCCCCGAAGGCTCCCGCTGGGCCCTTTTTGACCGCCAGCAGCGGTACCAGACGCCGGGCACGGAAGCGGCGGCGGAGGCCTATTTCGATCTCGCGCAGGAACTGGGCCTGTCGCCGACGGCGATGGCGCTGGCCTTCGCCCATTCCCGCCCCTTCATGACCTCCGTGATCATCGGCGCAACCAAGCCCGAACAGCTCACCGAGGACATCGACGCGGCGAATGTGGAGCTGAGCGAAGAGGCAATTTCGCGAATCAACACGATCTACCAGATCCACGGCAGCCCCTGCCCCTGATCCGCTTCCTCTTTTCACATTGCCCGATTGTGAGGGGCCGCCGCATCATTGCGGCGGCCCTTTTCGCAATTGCACAAGAAACATGGTCTGCGCGCCCTGTCGGGGGCCATCCGCACTTGCCATCGCTCTTGCGCCTCCCTCACACTGACCTCGGATAAGCAACGGGAGGAGGAGCCATGCCGCGTCTCTTTACCGGCCTGGAGATTCCGGCCGATATCGGCATGAGATTGTCGTTGCTCTCTGGCGGATTGCGAAACGCCCGCTGGATCGAGCGCGGCGATTATCACATCACCCTGCGTTTCATTGGCGATATCGAGGACAGGCTGGCCGACGAAGTCGCCGACGCGCTGGGCCGTATCCACCGCGATCCCATCGAGATCCGGCTTGGCGGGCTCGATGCCTTTGGCAAGGACAAGCCGCATTCGATCTTCGCCCGCGTGGAGCCGACGCCGGAGCTGGCCGAACTTCAGGCGGAACAGGAACGCATCGTCCAGCGCCTGGGCCTGCCGGCCGAACGGCGCAAGTTCACCCCGCACATGACGTTGTGCCGCCTGCGCGGCGGCTCAAGCGCGGATGAAGTGGCGCGCTGGCTTTCCATGCATGGCGATTTCCAGGCCCCGCCCTTCACGGCAGGCCGTTTCGTGCTGTTTTCTTCGAAAGCCTCCACTGGCGGTGGCCCTTATCTCATCGAGGAAGCCTATCCGCTGGCGGCCTGAAGCTGCTTGCGCTTATTCGACGGGTCGTGGCTTCGATGCGGAGGTTGGGCCCATGGCGAGGATGACAGCCTTCGGGACCTGGAAATCCCGGTAAAAGGCACCGTTTACCCGCAACCCGCACAATTCGCGCTGAATGACCACATACCAAAGCGCTTCACCGGCCTCCGCCAGCGCCCGCGCGTATTGCGGATCGTGCGATGCTTGCTCATCGGCCATGTCGGCCGTGCCGTCCGCCAGCCGCGCAAGCGCCTTCTCAAGCCGCTTTTGCAGGCGCCCCAGCGTGGACGCCTTCTCCGCCAGAACCTCGTGTTCCAGCGCCCTTTCGATCGGGTCGGCGTCGAAAGAGTTGGAAAAACGTTTTGGCGGGCGCAGCGACATGAACGCAAGGTCCGGTATCGGGAGGAGGCGGAACCCGCGATCCTAACGACTTGTCAGGCTCACACCAGACTGAGATGCCGCTTTTTCTCGAAGACGCGCAGAACCTTGTCGAGGTCGTGACCGCGCTTGAGGATCATCCCCCCCGCAGCAACGACCGAATAGGCCCCCTGCCTGCGGGCGTTTTTGGGATCCTTCTCGATGCGATAAAGCGGCATTTCGCTGGTTCGTCGGAAGATCGAGAAGATCGCCTTGTCTTTGTGGAAGTCCATGGCGTAGTCGCGCCATTCGCCGTCCGCCACCATTCGTCCATAGACCCTGAGGATCTGATTCAGTTCCCGCCGGTTGAAGGATATGGAAACCGGAACGGGTTTGCTCGGCGCGGCGGATGGGGACGAATAGGTCGACTGGACCGTTCCACCGCGCATCGACAGACTTTCTTCGGCCTCGCTCATGACGCCTCCCTCGCTGTCTTCATCCAGGTCTGGCGACGGGCCCGGCTTCGCGCGAAAGCAAGTCCTCTTGCACGAAAATCAGTTGTTTTCCGCAAGAACCTGCTGACGGGACGCTGAGCCGTCACACAAACATGATGCGCAGCGCGCAGCCCTGTGGCAAGCGCCAAGCGCCCAAAAACGACGCCGCGTGTCGCACCGCGCGCCCCACCCCTGTACCTTTGCGGAACAAGGAAGACCATCGTCAGTCGATCCGGCTTTCCCACGATGTTTTAGCCAGAGAAATGAAATTCATATTTTTGCCCCAATGCCGCCCTTGCGACGACACTTTGGGCAAACATAGTTCAATCGTTGCCTCAGACGGCCCGGTTCTGCCGAGACTTCGGATTTTTCAGCCCCCCAGCCCCCCGGGGACTTGGTAATGGACCGGGCCACCTGACGCATCTTGAAAGGCCGGTTTTTCCGGCCCTTTTTATTGTCCGGCTTCGCTGTGAACGTCTTCTCTCCGGCCCTTTCCGGCTTGCCCTGCGCCATGTTCCGCCCACGGGGCAATGACGGGCGCGCTTCGCAGCCTTGAACCTCATCGCAAAACCCCCAATATCTGCCCCGCCATGGCGCGGACCGCTTCGCGACGGGCAATTGACGGTTTTCAGCAACGTTTTGCGAAAAGGATGAGGGAGAAACCGGGATGAACAAAAGCGCCGGAACCGCGGAAGCGACGCCCCAGACACACGAATTTCAGGCCGAAGTCGCGCGCCTGCTGCACCTGATGGTGCATTCAGTCTATTCCAACAAGGACATCTTTCTGCGCGAACTGATTTCCAACGCGGCCGATGCCTGCGAACGCCTGCGCCAGCAGGCGCTGACGGAGCCGAAACTCATCGAGGGCGACGAGGGGTTCCGCATTCGCCTGGAGACGGACAAGGCTGCCGGAACGCTGACCATTTGCGACAATGGCACCGGCATGAGCCGCGAGGAGCTGATTGGCAATCTCGGCACCATCGCGCGCTCCGGAACCCGAGCCTTCCTGGAAAACCTCGGTGAGGCGAAAGACGGCCAGGCCCTGATCGGCCAGTTCGGCGTCGGCTTCTATTCCGCCTTCATGGTGGCAAGCAATGTGGACGTGGTGAGCCGCGCCGCAGGTTCCGATGAAGCCTGGGTCTGGCGCTCCGACGGACAGGGCAGCTTCACCGTGGAGCCCGCCGATCTTGAGACGGCGCCCGCCCGTGGCACGCGCGTGATCCTGCACCTGGCCGAGGATGCCAGGTCCTATGCCGAGGCCTATGAGATCGAACGCATCGTGCGCGAATATTCCGCCCACGTACCCGTGCCGATCGTGCTCGCCACCGAAGCGCCTGCGGACACGGATGAGGCCGAGGCCGCAGAGAGCGAAGACAAGGCCGAAACGGCGGACACGGATGCCGCCCCGAAGATCGTGGAACGCGAGATCGCCGACGGTTCCGCCCTTTGGGCACGCTCCAAGTCCGAGGTGAGCGAGGACGAGTACAAGGAATTCTACAATCACGTCTCACGCCAGTTCGACGACCCGGCCCTGACCCTGCACTACCGCGCGGAAGGCCGGCACGAGTATTCCGTGCTGCTCTTCGTGCCCTCCATGACGCCCTTCGATCTCTTCGATCCCGACCGCAAGGGGCGCGTGAAGCTCTATGTCCGCCGCGTCTTCATTGCCGACGATGTGGAGCTGCTGCCCGCCTATATGCGTTTCGTGCGCGGCGTGGTCGATTCGCAGGACCTTCCGCTCAACCTGTCGCGCGAAATGCTGCAGTCCAACCCGGTTCTTGAGGCGATTCGCAAGGGCGTCACCAACCGTGTGCTGTCGGAACTCCAGAAGCTCGCCGACAATGATGCGGAGAAATACATCAAGATCTGGGAGACCTTCGGTCCGGTCATCAAGGAAGGCCTCTATGAGGATTTCGAGCGCCGCGACAAGCTTCTGGCGCTGACCCGCTTCAAGACCACCCGCAGCGGTGACGGTTGGCGCACGCTGGCCGAATACGTCGCCGATCTGAAGGAAAACCAGACCCAGATCTTCTATGCCATCGGCGACAACGAGGCAGCTGTGAAGGCGAGCCCGCAGCTTGAAGGTTACCGCGCCCGTGACGTGGAGGTGCTGCTGCTGTCCGACCCGGTCGATGCCTTCTGGGTGCAGGTGGCCCTTGGCTATGACGGCAAGCCCTTCCGCTCCATCACCCAAGGTGCGGCCGATCTTGACGCCATCCCGATGCCCGAAGAGGCGGACAAGAAGGACACCGACGAACCTGACACCAAGGCGGATGTCGCCGCCCTCGTCGCTTACGTGAAAGAAACGCTGGGTGATTCGGTGAGCGATGTGCGCATTTCCTCGCGCCTCGCGGAAAGCCCTGTCTGCCTTGTCGCCCCGGAAGGCGGGCCCGACCGCCAGTTCGAGAAGCTGATGAGCCGCCGCGACGGCGCGCCCGGTGGGGCCGGTTCCAAGCCCATTCTCGAAATGAACCCCCGCCACGAGCTGGTCAAGGCGCTGGCCGGTCATCTGGATGATGCGTCGGCCAAGGCCTTTACCGAGGATGCGTCCTGGCTTCTCTTCGATCAGGCCCGCATTCTGGACGGCGAACGCCCCTCGGATCCCGCAGCCTTTGCGGACCGCCTGGCGCGCGTCATGGAAAAAGGACTCGGCTAGAGATCGCCCACGCCCCATGTCGTGCCAATGAAAAACGGCGGGAGCATTCCCGCCGTTTTTCATTGCAGACGCTTTGCCCGAAAGCCCTGTCCCAAGGTCTGTCCCAAGACCTGTCGCAAACACGCGCAGACATACGCCGCGCATGGATGATCCATCCGTCAAGGAAAGGTAGGACTGGAATGATGGGGGATTAAGACAGACGCCAGATCGTGGTGCCCCCGGCCCGACTCGAACGGGCACGTCCGCAAAGACAACGGATTTTGAATCCGTCGCGTCTACCAATTCCGCCACGGGGGCTTTCACGAGCGTGAAATCGAGCGCGACTATAGCGGCGGCTGAGCCCGCGTCAATCGCTCTTGCACAGCGAAATGCACACCGTGCACCACAACTGCGTCGCGCGTTCACGATCATGGCAATGGACTTGCCGACCCGCCGAGGCTAAAGAGCGTTTCATGCTTCGACGCCTCTACGACTGGACCATGTCGCTCGCTGCCGGACCACGCGCCAGGATGGCGCTGGGGGCGGTTTCATTTGCGGAAAGCTCCATCTTCCCGATCCCGCCCGACATGCTGCTGATCCCGATGGTTCTGGCGGAGCGGACGAAGGCCTGGACGCTGGCCCTTCTGTGCACGATCACATCCGTCGCCGGAGGGCTCGCGGGCTATGCCATTGGCGCATTGCTGTTTGCACAGATCGCCGAACCGATCCTTGCCTTCTACGGCTATCTGGACGCGTTCGAAACATTCAAGACCCGCTATAACGACTGGGGTGCCTGGGCGGTGCTGATCGCAGGCGTCACGCCCTTCCCTTTCAAGGTCATCACCATCGCCAGCGGTGCGACCGGGCTCGACCTCGCGGTTTTCACGATTGCCAGCATCATCGCCCGCGGTGTGCGCTTCTTCTTCGTTGCGGGCCTGCTCTATCTGTTCGGCCCGCCGATCCGGAATTTCATCGAAAAGCGCCTCGGCCTCGTCTTTACCGTTTTTATGGTCATGCTCATTGCCGGGTTCGCGGCAATCAAGCTGCTGTGAAGAAACTGGACCGCCTCATGACACGCCCCCGAGACCTTTATGCGCTTGCCCTTGAACACCGCCTGCCTCTGGTTTCGGGCCTGTGCGCGCTGGGAAGCATCGTTGTCGTGTCGAGCGCCTGGAGCTTCCAGCTTATCGGCGGCTATATGCCGTGCGAACTCTGTCTGGAACAGCGCATTCCCTACTATGCCGGCGCGCCGCTCGCACTGCTCGCCCTGCTGGTCTCCTGGAAAGCCCCAGACAAGACGCCGCTGGTTCGGCTTCTGCTGATCGCCTTTGCCCTGCTGATGATCTATGGCGGCGGCGTGGGCGCCTATCAGGCGGGCGCGGAATGGGGCTTCTGGCCCGGCCCCCTCGATTGCAGCGGAGATGGCGGTGGCGGTGTCAATGACGCGGCAAGCCTTCTCAATTCGCTTCAGACGATCAAGATCGTGAGCTGCACCGATGTGCAGTTGCGCATTCTCGGGCTCAGCTTTGCTGGATGGAATGTACTCACCTCCGCCGGACTTGCGGCCATCGCATTCTGGGCGGCACTGGCAAGGGGACGCCGCGCCTAGGGGACATCCAGGCACTTGGGGAGGAGCGATGGGAAAGCGCGAGGACGAGAGAGCCGTACGCGAGCGAGAGGCTCAACAGGCGCTTGAGCGTGTGCAGGGCGACAGCGAAACCCTCGGCACGTCGTCCTTCACCCGCGTGGCCGAGCGCACACGCGATCATTTTTCAGCCCGCGACAAGCAAGCCGAGGACGACCCGATCGAGATCTGGGGCACCCGCATCGGCCGCAGTCTTGGCTTCGTCTTCGCCATAGGACTGGTGATCTATCTGGTTGCGACCTATTTCTAGGCTCTGACGCACACCGTCCGCGCGACGCAACCATCAGGATTGCCCATGAACGCTTCCCACTGGTCCAGCGCCACAGCCCCCGATCTCGCAACCTTTCGCGACATCGCCCACGAAGCCTTCGAAGCTCTGCCGCAAGAATTCCGCGCGCAATGCGACGGGATCGTTATCGCAATCGACGAATTCCCGACCGACATCATGCTGGAAAGCGTTGGCGCGGAGGACGAATTCGACCTGCTCGGGCTGTTTGAAGGCGTGGGGCTCGCCCAGACCGGCGGTGAGACCTTCACCGGCCAGCAACCCAACCGGATCTGGCTTTTCCGCCGCCCGATCCTCGACTACTGGGCAGGCTATGACGAAAGCCTCGGAGCGATCATCACCCACGTGCTGATCCACGAGATCGGGCATCATTTCGGCCTGTCAGACGAGGACATGGAAGCCATCGAGGCGGAGGCCTGAAAGCCCCCGCGCCTACTGCTTCTTCTTTTTGCCGATCCCGAACAGGTTCGGCGCGACCTTGAAGCCCTGTTCGATGGTCTTCAAGACAGCATCGTCGTCGATCTCGCCATCCATGACCTTGTTGATGTCGATGCCTTCGCCGGTGAGCTGTTTCACCGTGTTCTCGACCGCCTTGGCGGGGTTTTTCTTGACCAGATCCAGAAGACCGCCACCGACGGACTGAAGCTGCTTGTAGGCTTCGGCCGGGTTTTCAAGAATGCCCTTGATATCGGGATAGATCCGCGGATTGGCCCAGCTTCCCTTGATCACCACCGGAACGCCGAGGCCGACCATCTCCGCGGAATTTCCCTGCCCCTCAAGCGTCGGCACAATCCGCGGTTCCACACGCCAATCGAGGGTCTGACGGCCGATATCGGTCCTGCCGCCACCGGTGACACGCACCAGCGGGCCAAGCAGCCTCAGATCGCTGGTGGAAGCCACGCCATTGGCGATATCGAAACTGGCGGAAAGCTCGCTGAAATCGGTCGCCTGTTCGTCGCCCGTATCGCCCCAGCCCAGAAGCGTCTGCGCGGAGAGATTGCGCACCATCGACGGAATGTTGATGCCGCGAAGGGAGCCGTTCGTGAACTTCACCAATGCCTTGCCGGAAAGCGCCGAGGCAAGCGCCGCCTGACTGGCGCCCGCCGTCGTTACATCGAAGGTGATCGCCGTCTTGCCATGAAGTGCGCGGAAATCCGCCAGATCGCGCAAGAAAGGATGCGCTTCCAGCCGTTCCAGCGAGAAAGACGCCGCAACGGTGGGCTGGGCGGAGGTCCCGTCAATCCGCACCGTGCCCGACGCAGCACCATCATAGAGATTGAGCGGATTGAGATCCGCCTTGAGCTTGCCGCCCGCAATCGCGACCGTCAGCTTGCTCTGGCCGATCGTCAGCTTGTCCCAGCGGATCGAGGATGCAGAGATCGCGAGATCGGCATCGACCGACTTCAAGCCGGAAAAATCGATGCGCTCGGTGCTCCAGCCGGAAGCCTGTGCTCCGCCATTGCCGCCAGCTGACCGTCCACCGCCGTTTCCGCCAGCGGATCGGGCCGAGCCGCCCCCGCCCAGATAGGGATCGAGCACCAGCGTATCGAGGCTGAGAGAAGCACTGACCCTGGGCCGTGCACCGCCCAGGGAAAGCTCGCCTTCCGCATCCCCAACGGTGCCATCAAGTGAAATCCGCGTCTGCCGGAAGGCAACCCCATCCGCAGACCCGGAGAATTTGCCTGCAACCGCAAAGGCCTTGAGGCCGTTGCCCGGAGGCAGGGGGGACCCCAGCCAGGCCATCATGTCCCGCAGGTTCGCGGTTTCAAGAGAGAGCTTGCCGTCAAACGCGCCGCCGGTGAGATTTCCGCGCGCGCCGACCGTCAGATGCCGGTTTGCAACCGCGACCTCAACGGGCGCGGGATCGCCCGCCATGAGCGGTTCCGGTGCGGCCGAGCCCGAAATGTCAAACCGCTCGCCGTTCCACAGGAAGCCTCCCTTCGCGGTCGCGGGCCGGGCAAGGCCGTCGAGCGCGAAATCGAGCGTGAATGCCTCAAGCCGCCCCGCGGCCGGATCGAGCCCGGTCACACCGAAGCGGGTCAGATCCAGCGTGTCCATCGCAATGCTGGCCGTGACCACCGGTTCCGCCGCACCGGTATCGACGACAGCGCGTCCGGTCGCCTTGCTGTCGGCGGCGGCGAGTGAAAAATCCTCGATGGTAATCCGTTCGGGCTGCACATCGGCGGTCGCCGCAAGATCATAGGCGCCAAGGTCCCTTCCGCCAGGCGCGGCAGCCCCCAATGCGGCGAGCGCCTCGTTCAGACTGTCGCCGGAAAGTCCGATGCGCAACGTGCCGGAAAACGGCTGGGCGGCGATGCGCCCGGAAACGGTCGCCGTACCGAAGTCGCTGGAGAGCTTGGCGGAGATTTCGCTGGGGCGCTGCTGGACGAGCGCGATTGGGGAACCGAGTTCTGCCTCCACCTCGAACGTCCGCTCCTGCCACCCGAAGCTGCCGGCAAGCAGCGCCGGTTCATCCGGAGAGGGAAGGGCCAGAGAGGTGTTGATCGCGGTGATGCGGGTCGCCTGCCCGCTTCGCAAATCGGAAAAGACAAGACTTCCATCGACGATGGACAGGTCATCGACCCGCACACGGCGCAACAAGGAGGCGAGATCGTCGCCGGCCTGCTCCGCCGGCATGGCCTCTTGCGCGACGGTGCGTTCCTCGCCCGGTGCGGGCGGCAAGATCCGGCGCGCGCCGTCATCTGCCTGGCTTGACCCTGGTGCCGGAAGATCGCTCGAAAGGGATTCCTCGATCAGATCACTCAGCGTACGGCGCGGCGCCCAACTCGTGCGGCCGGCCGCGTCGGTCTCCAGAAGGATACGCGGCTCGCGCAGCGTGATGCCGGTGATATGCGCATTGCCGCCGAGCAATGCCCCCAGCGACAGGCCAAAGCTGATGGAGGAGACCTTGGCGAATTCAACGCCATCGGCCCCCGCCTCGCCGGAAAGCCCGACATCGCGCGCAGTAAGGGATACGGAGGGCAGCAGGCTGATGCCGACGGCCCCGTCCACCCGCAATCGCCAGCCCGTCGCACCCTCGATTTCCGCCACGATCTGACGCTTGATCGCGTCCTTGGGAAGAAAGAAGGGGATCACCAGGGCCACTATCAAGAGCAGCAAGAGTATACCGGCAGCGCCGACGAGGATGCGTTTCACACGTAACTCCATCGAGAGCGAATCTGAGTGGAGTTTACGTTAATGGTTTACAAAAATGGTTGCGAATTGGCCGCATCGGCAATCTTTCGAAGGGCACCCGTTTCTGCGGGGCCCCTCCCCGCCGCAACGGCAGGCCCGGGCACAATTGTCGTTCAAACCGTCAGATGTGCCCGCATCTCGCTTTCCACCATCGCCTCCCGTGTGCCCTGCAGGACGACCTCGCCGCGATCCATCACCGCGAACGTGTCGGCCAGATCGCGGGCGAATTCGAAATACTGCTCCACCAGAACGATCGCCATGGTGCCCTGATCGCGCAGCCATTCGATGGCGCGCCCGATATCCTTGATGATGGAGGGCTGAATGCCCTCCGTCGGCTCATCCAGCACCAGAAGCTTGGGCCTGGTGACCAGCGCACGTCCAATGGCGAGCTGCTGCTGCTGACCGCCGGAGAGATCGCCTCCGCGACGGCGCAGCATGTCTTTCAGAACGGGAAAAAGTTCGAACACGCTTTCCGGGATCGTCTTTTCCGACGTGGCGGCGAAACCTGTTTCCAGATTCTCCTTCACGCTCAGAAGCGGGAAGATCTCGCGCCCCTGGGGCACGATGGCGATGCCCTTTCGCGCACGACGATAGGGCGACAGAGAGGTGATCGTCTCCCCTTCCAGCTTGATCATGCCCTTTGAAACCGGGTGCTGGCCGACAATGGCGCGCAGCGTGGACGTCTTGCCCACGCCGTTGCGCCCCATCAGGCAGGTCACCTTGCCCGCTTCCGCGGTGAGCGAAACGCCCTTGAGCGCCTGCGCGGCTCCATAATAGAGATCGATGTTCTCAACGCTCAGCATCGTCTTTCCCCGTCAGCCGATTTCGACGCCCCGAAATCCGGCATGCACCTACCGCCCCAGATAGACTTCCACGACCCTTGGATCGGCGGAGACGTGATCGAGCGCGCCTTCCGCCAGAACCGAGCCCTCGTGCAGGACCGTGACCTTGACGCCCAGATCGCGCACGAAGGTCATGTCGTGTTCCACCACCACGACGGAGCGGGTCTTGTTGATTTCCTTCAGCATGGTCGCGGTTTCCGCCGTCTCCGCATCCGTCATGCCGGCGGCCGGTTCATCGACGAGCATCAGCTTGGGGTCCTGCGCCAACAGCATGCCGATCTCCAGCCATTGCTTCTGGCCGTGGCTGAGATTGGCGGCCAGTTCATCGCGCCGATCCGTTAACCGGATCTGTTCCAGAAGACCGTCGATGCGGGCCCTCTCCTCGCTGCTGGCCCGATGAAACAGCGTCGAAAACGGTCCCCGCGGGGTCTTCAGCGCCAGTTCCAGATTGTCGAGCACGGTGTGACTTTCAAAGACCGTGGGCTTCTGGAACTTCCGCCCGATGCCGAGTTCAGCGATCTCCGCCTCGTCGAGCTTCGTCAGATCGACCGCGCCGTCGAAATAGATTTCGCCCACATCCGGCTGCGTCTTGCCGGTGATGACGTCCATCATCGTGGTCTTGCCCGCCCCGTTGGGCCCGATGATCGCCCGCATCTCGCCCGGCTGAAGAACCAGCGACAGCGAGTTGAGTGCCTTGAAGCCATCAAACGAGACGGAGACACCATCGAGATAGAGAACCGAGTTGGAAGCCTGCGCCAGCATCATGTCACTCCGCCGCCTGATGTTTCATGCCGCCGACAGCCCCGGTCTCCATCAGGCTCTCGTCCGTGCCCGCTTCCGTGCGAGCCGAAAGCCTGCGCTGGCGAAGAACGCTCCAGCCCTGACCGACCGTGCCGACGATGCCCCTGGGCAGGAACAGCGTCACCGCCACGAAAAGGCCGCCCAGCGCGAAGAGCCAGAATTCCGGAAAGGCCGCGGTGAACCACGTCTTTGCGAAATTAACAAGCACTGCCCCCAGGACGGCCCCCACCAGTGTGCCGCGACCGCCGACCGCCACCCAGATCACGACCTCGATGGAATTGGCAGGCGCGAATTCGCCGGGATTGATGATGCCCACCTGCGGCACGTAGAGCGCACCCGCAACGCCTGCCATCATCGCCGAGAGCACCCACACGAAGAGCTTGTAGTGTTCCACCCGGTAGCCGAGGAACCGCGTCCGGCTTTCCGCATCGCGCACCGCCACCAGCACCTTGCCGAGCTTGGAACGCGTGACCGCGCGGGCGATGAGAAAGCCTAGTGCGACAGCCACCACCGTGGCGAAGAACAGCGCCGCACGCGTGCCCTCCGCCTGGACCGAGAAGCCGAGGATGTCCTTGAAGTCGGTCAGGCCGTTATTGCCGCCAAAGCCCATGTCATTGCGAAAAAATGCCAGCAGCAGCGCATAGGTCATGGCCTGCGTGATGATAGAGAGATAGACGCCGGTGACCCGTGAGCGGAAGGCGAACCAGCCGAAGACGAAGGCCAGCAGCCCCGGCACGATCGCCACCATGGCGAAAGCGAAGGGAAAGCTGTCGAAGCCGTACCAGTACCAGGGCAGTTCCTTCCAGTTGAGGAACACCATGAAATCCGGCAGGTCCGGGTTGCCATAGACGCCGCGCGCCCCGATCTGGCGCATCAGATACATGCCCATCGCATAACCGCCGAGCGCGAAGAACGCCCCGTGGCCGAGCGAGAGAATGCCGCAATAGCCCCACACCAGATCGACCGAGAGCGCCAGCACCGCATAACACATGTATTTGCCCAGAAGGCTCACCGCATAGGTCGGCACATGCAGCGGATGGTCGGGCGCAAAGAGCAGGTTTCCGGCAGGAACCGCCACCGCGAAGGCGGCGAGCAGGACCAGAAAAATAGCACCCCGACCATCGATGGCGCGCAGGATGAAGGAAGTGATCATGCCTCGACCGCCCGGCCCTTGAGGGCGAACAGGCCCCGCGGACGCTTCTGGATGAAAAGAATGATGAAGACGAGCACGAGGATCTTGCCGAGCACCGCGCCTGCATAGGGTTCAAGGAACTTGTTGACGACGCCAAGCGTCATCGCGCCCACAAGCGTGCCCCAGAGGTTTCCGACCCCGCCAAAGACCACGACCATGAAGCTGTCGATGATGTAGCTCTGGCCGAGATTGGGCGAGACGTTGTCGATCTGGGAAAGCGCCACGCCCGCGATGCCCGCAATGCCGGAGCCGAGCCCGAAGGTCATCGCATCCACCCAGGGTGTGCGAATGCCCATGGAGCTTGCCATGCGCCGGTTCTGGGTGACCGCACGGGTGTAGAGCCCGAAACGCGTCTTCTTCAAGACACCGATCAGAACCGCGAAAACCACCAGCGAGAAGACGATGATCCAGAGCCGGTTATAGGTGATCGTCAACCCGCCGATCTCCGTCAGGCCCGACATCCAGCCCGGATTGCCGACCTCGCGATTGTTCGCGCCGAAAATCGTGCGCACCGCCTGTTGCAGGATCAGCGAGATGCCCCAAGTCGCCAGCAGCGTTTCAAGCGGACGACCATAGAGAAAGCGAATGACGAAACGCTCCAGCGCCACACCGACGCCGCCTGCGATCAGGAAGGCCAGCGGCAGAGCGATCGCGAGCGAGGCGTCGAAAAGCCAGGGCGCTGAGGTGCGAATGATCTCCTGCACGACAAACGTCGTGTAGGCCCCGATCATCACCATCTCGCCATGGGCCATGTTGATGACCCCCATCACACCGAAAGTGATGGCAAGCCCGATGGCCGCCAGCAGCAGCACGGAGCCGAGCGACAGCCCGTACCAGACATTCTGCGCTGCGCCCCACATGGCGAGGACCTGATCCACCTTGCCCAGCGCGCGGGCGGCGGCGGCCTTCAGGTCTCCTTCGGAGCTGTCCGCGGTGGCGGCAAGAATGCCGCGCGCTTCCTGATCGCCGCGCGCGGCAATGACAGCCACAGCGTCGATCTTGTCGGCCTCGGACGCATCGGAAGCGAGAACCGCCGCCGCACGGGCCTCGCGCAAGAGGCCTGCGATCGTCGCATCCTTCTCCACGCCCAGCGCCTCGTCGATCGTCTCGATGGCCTCCGGATCACGCGCCTTGAAAACCTGTTCCGCCGCGCGCATCCGGCGCTCCGGATTGGAGGACATCAGGGTCAGCGTTCCGAGCGCGGCCTTGATGGCGCGCCGAAGCCGATTGTTGATCTTGATGCGCGCCATCTCGCGGCGGCCCGCTTCGCCTGCGGCCTCACCGGTAATCGCATCGAAAAGCAGATAGTCGCGTCCGGCCTTCTTCACGATGAAGACGACGCCGTCGGACTTGCGCGCCATGAGATCATTGGAGCCCAGTGCCTGAAGGGCGGGCACGGCGGCCTCGTCGCCGGTGGCCGCGATCGCCTCGATCTGGCGCTCGGTGTCGTCATAGCGCCCGTTCGGCAACTCGTTGAGGAGCGCGCGCAACGCGGGCTTTTCCTGCGCCATGGTCGAGCCGGTTCCCCCGACGCTCACCGCCAATGCAGCGAAGGCGAAGGCCAGTGCGGAAATGAACGATCGTGGATTGAACATGATGGCGCGACTTCCCCTGAACGCATCGGACGCGAAAGAGCGGTCAACAGAGCCGCTCTTGTCCCGTCTTTTCCCGGTGGCGCGCCTTTCGGATGCGCCACCGGAAGTGTTGGTTTGATCAGCTCGGGATCAGGAGGGGATCATTCGCCCTTTCCGCCGCACTTGCCGGTCGCGACATTGAAGTTGCCGCAAGACATTGGAGCGCGCCAATCGGAGATCAGGTCGGCTGAGTCCGGCAGGTAGTCGGACCAGGCATCGCCCGGCACAAGACCGGCGGTCTCGTAGACGGTCTGGAACTGGCCATCGTCCTGGATTTCGCCGATCAGCACCGGCTTGGTGATGTGGTGGTTCGGCATCATCGCGGAATAGCCACCAGTCAGGTTGGGAACAGTTACGCCGACGAGCGCATCGATGACCGCGTCCGGATCGGTGGAACCCGCCTTCTCGACCGCCTTCACCCACATGTTGAAGCCGATATAGTGGGCTTCCATGGGATCGTTGGTGACGCGCTCCTCGTCCTTGATGAAGGCGTGCCAGGCGTCGATGAACTCGGCGTTGACGTCGGTGTCGACGGACTGGAAATAGTTCCAGGCGGCAAGGTGACCGACAAGCGGCGCGGTATCGAGACCGGCGAGTTCTTCCTCACCCACGGAGAAGGCCACCACGGGGATGTCCTCGGCCTTCACGCCCTGATTGCCCAGCTCCTTGTAGAAGGGGACATTGGCGTCGCCATTGATGGTGGAGACCACAGCGGTCTTCTTGCCTGCCGAGCCGAAGGTCTTGATGTCGGAGACGATGGTCTGCCAGTCGGAATGACCGAAGGGCGTGTAGTTGATCATGATGTCTTCGGCGGCAACGCCCTTGGCCTTCAGATAGGCCTCAAGGATCTTGTTGGTCGTGCGCGGATAGACATAGTCGGTGCCCGCCAGAACCCAGCGCTCCACACCTTCCTCGTTCATCAGGTAATCGACCGCCGGGATGGCCTGCTGGTTCGGAGCCGCCCCGGTATAGAAGACGTTGCGCTGGGACTCCTCCCCCTCATACTGGACGGGATAGAAGAGGACGGAATTCAGCTCTTCAAAGACCGGCAGAACGGACTTGCGCGACACGGAAGTCCAGCAGCCGAAGACCGCGGAAACCTCGTTGACGGAGATCAGCTCGCGGGCCTTTTCCGCAAAGAGCGGCCAGTCGGAGGCCGGATCGACGACAACCGCCTCAAGCTTCTTGCCGAGCACGCCGCCCTTCTTGTTCTGCTCCTCGATGAGCATCAGCATGACGTCCTTGAGGGTGGTCTCGGAGATCGCCATGGTGCCGGAAAGCGAGTGCAGGATACCGACCTTGATCGTGTCCTCCTGCGCCATCGCGGTGGTGGTAAGACCCGCCGACAGCGACGACGCCATCATGCCGGCCACAGCCGTCGCGCCGATCGTGCGGCGGAGCTTGTTCATGCCTGTCGCAACGCTGGTTGCCATTTTGGTAGTCCCCCATAGTCGGTTTTCGGCAGCGCCTTCCCCCCGTTCCACAGGAACCTTCGCGGGCACTCGGCTACCATCGACAGGCATCATCCGCCGGAATTGTGCAGTGCCGTATACGTCGATTGACGTAGGTGCATGCGCGTTTCGCGCAAGTCTTGCGCCCCACACCCAATGGACCTCACATGCTGGAAATCGAATTGATTGCCGGAATGCCTCGGCGCATGGCCGGTTTTCTGCAGTGGCATGAAGAGTGCTACTGCATCGGAAGGAGGGATCCCCGGTCCAAGGAAGCATCGATCTCCCTACTTCCCTGCGGGTATAGCCCTCCGATTGCAGCCAATACTTTGGGCAGCTGACTGTTTTTGAGGCAACAGACATGAGCGCGCGCCAACGCATTTTGCCGGTCCGGCGCGAATACAATCAGTGGGTTGCGAACCAGACCCTTGAAGATTACGCCCTGCGCTTCACCGCCAAATCGGCGCGGCGTTTTTCCAGCCGACGCATTTCCCAGACCGCCATCGGCGCGATTTCCTTCCTCGCGCTGGAAGCCATCGGCGGAGCGATCACGCTGTCCTATGGCACCGTGAACGCCTTCGCAGCCATTGTGGTCGGCAGCCTCGTCCTGCTTTTCGTCGGCATCCCCATCGCGCGTTACGCGACCCGCCACGGAGTGGATATCGACCTGCTGACCCGCGGCGCGGGCTTTGGCTATATCGGCTCCACCATCACCTCGCTGATCTATGCAAGCTTCACCTTCATCCTTTTCGCCATCGAAGCCTCGATCATGTCGAGCGCGCTGGACTATGCGCTCGGTGTGCCCTTGTGGATCGGCTACATCATCTCCGCCGTGGCCGTCATTCCACTGGTCACCCACGGCGTCACCCTGATCAGCCGCTTCCAGATCATTACCCAGCCCTTCTGGATCATCCTCAACATCGCCCCCTTCGCCTTCATCGCATGGGCGGACTGGGGCATGTTCGGCCAATGGCTGGATTTTGCGGGAACAAAGCCGCACGTGCCCTCCGGCCTCGGCTTTGCCGGGCTCGATCTTGTGCAATTCGGCGCGGCCTCCGCCGTCATCCTGGCGCTGATGGCGCAGATCGGCGAACAGGTCGATTTCCTGCGCTTCCTCCCCGCGACAGACGTTTCCAGCAAGCGCCATCGGATCGCGCGCTTTCTGGCAGGCCCGGGATGGGTCGTTCTCGGGGCGCCGAAAATGCTGGCGGGATCCTTCCTCGCAGTCCTCGCCCTTGCCTCCGGCATTCCCGCCGATCACGCAGCCGAGCCTTCGCGCATGTATGCGGTCGCCTTCGGCTACATGTTGCCATGGCCGAGCGCAGCCATGTTGCTGATGGCCTGTTTCGTGGTCATCTCGCAACTCAAGATCAACGTCATGAACGCCTATGCGGGCTCGCTCGCCTGGTCGAATTTCTTCTCCCGCCTCACCCACAGCCATCCGGGCCGCGTGGTCTGGCTGCTCTTCAACGTGGCGATTGCGCTCCTCCTGATGGAACTTGGCATCTACCGGCTTCTGGAAGAAACGCTCGGCGTCTTTTCCATCATTGCCATGGCCTGGCTTTCCGCGATTTCAGCCGACCTTTTCATCAACAAGCCGCTGGGCCTCGCGCCGCCGGGCATCGAGTTCAAGCGCGCCCATCTCCATGACATCAATCCGGTAGGCACCGGCGCCATGCTGCTGGCGGCGACCGTCGCGCTCATTGCCCATTACGGCCATTTCGGCGAGACGGCGGCGGCCCTGTCCACCTTCATGGCGATGGCCATCGCCTATGTCACCGCCCCGCTGATCGCGTTTGTCACGCGCGGACGTTTCTATCTGGCGCGCAAGCCCCGCCGCCACTGGCAGTCGCGCGATGCGCTTACCTGTTCGATCTGCGAAAACGCCTTCGAGCCGGAAGACATGGCCTATTGCCCGGCCTATCAACAGCCCATCTGCTCGCTATGCTGTTCGCTGGATGCGCGCTGTCATGACCTGTGCAAGCCGCAGGCGCGGATGGCCCATCAGGTCGGCTCCGTCGCAGCCCGCCTGCTTCCGGCCTGGATGCTTCAGAAATTCGCGACCCGGCTTGGCCGTTATGCGCTCACCTGCACGCTCGCCATCGCCGCCATCGGCCTGTTGCTCTTCGTGATCTATCATCGGGCGGTCGCAAGCCAGCCGGATGAGGCCGGGCTGGTCGGCCAGACCGTGACGCTGATCTTCTTCATCTTCGCGCTGGTGACCGGCATCGCAACGTGGTTTCTCGTGCTCGCCCACGACACGCGCCATGTGGCGGAGGAGGAATCCCTGCGCCAGAACGCGCTGCTGCTCAAGGAAATCGAGGCCCACCGCAAGACCGACGCCGCCCTGCAGCGGGCCAAGGAAACGGCTGAGGCCGCCAACAACGCCAAGAGCCGTTACGTGGTCGGTCTCAGCCATGAATTGCGCACCCCACTCAATGCCGTTCTGGGTTATGCGCAGGTTCTGGAACGCGCCGACGACAATCCCGTCCAGACGGATGCCGGGCTCAAGGTGATCCGCCGCTCCGCGGAACATCTTTCCGGCCTCATCGACGGCCTTCTCGATATTTCCCGCATCGAGGCCGGGCGGCTTCGGGTCTATTCCAACGAAATCAACATTCACGATTTTCTCGACCAGATCGTGGACATGTTCCGCCCGCAGGCGGCCGCCAAGCAACTCGCCTTTCACTACACCCGCGCGCCCAACCTGCCCGCCTTCGTGCGCACGGATGAAAAGCGGCTGCGCCAGATCCTCGTCAATCTGCTCTCCAACGCCATCAAGTTCACGGCAACCGGCAGCATCGCGCTCGATGTCGATTATCGCTCACAGGTCGCCACCTTCACCGTGCGCGACACCGGGCGCGGCGTCAGCGAGGCCGATCAGGCCAAGATCTTCGAACCCTTCGGGCGCGGCGAGGAAGACGCGAAATCCCTGACGCCGGGCCTCGGCCTCGGTCTCACCATCACCAAGCTCCTGTCGGAAACGCTGGGCGGCGACATCGCGCTTGAAAGCGAACGCGGCAAGGGCTCGGTCTTTCGCGTCCGCCTGATGCTGGCCGCCGTGGCCTCTCCCGTGAAACCTGCAGACCGGCCCATCGCCGGTTATGCGGGAAGGAGACGCACGGTCGTTGTGGTCGATGACAATGCCGATCACCGTGAGCTGATGCGCGAGATCCTTCACCCGCTGGGCTTCACCGTGCTCACGGCCGAAGACGGGCCGATGGCGCTGGCGCTGGTTGACGGTTTGACCCCGGATGGCTTCCTGCTCGACATCTCCATGCCCGGCATGACCGGCTGGGATCTGCTTGCCCGCCTGCGCGCACTCGGCCATTCCGCGCCCGCCATCATGCTGTCGGCCAATATCGGAGACGGGGCGACGACAATCGACGAGACGGCGCGCCACGACGATACGCTTGCCAAACCCTTCGATATCCGCCAGTTGCTGGAAAAGCTCGGCAAGCACCTCGATATCGCGTGGCTCGACGCCGACCAACTGGCCGAGGAAAATGTACGCGCGACCGGGAACGGACCCGCGAAACCGACCGGAGATGGCGGGGCTGAGAGGAAGCATGTGAAGCTCAGCGCGCGAACAGTGCGCGATCTGATCAACCTTGGCGAGATCGGCTATGTGCGCGGGATCGAGGCAAAGCTGGATGAACTGGCGCAAGTGCCTGAGAACCGGATGATCGTTGAAACGCTGCGCAGCCATTTGCAGGTCTTTGACTTTGCCGGCTACGCGCAAACGCTGGAGGGGCTGGACCATGTCGAGTAACGCAACCGACCAGCGCGACATCGTACTGGTCGTCGATGATTCCCCCGACACGCTGGGCTTTCTGACGAGCGCGCTGGAAAAGGCGGGCGTGACGGTTCTGGTCGCCACCAGCGGCGAGGCGGCGCTTTCCATCGCGAGCCGCGTCACCCCGGACATGGTGCTGATGGATGCGGTGATGCCGGGGATGGACGGTTTCGAGACCTGCCGGAACATCAAGGCCGACAGCGCGCTCGCCCATGTGCCCGTGATCTTCATGACCGGCCTGACGGAAACGGAACACGTTGTCCACGCGCTTGAATCGGGCGGCGTGGACTATCTCACCAAGCCCATCGACATCGATGAATTGCAGGCCCGCATCCGGGTGCATCTGGCGAATGCCCGCTCAGTGCAGAATGCCCGCATCGCGCTGGACGCTGCCGGGCGTCACCTGCTGGCGGTGGCCCCCTCGGGCCGGGTGCAATGGTCCACCCCGCAAGCCCAGCAAGTCCTGAAAACGATGAGCGGACGGGATGACATGCTGGAACATGTGGCGGGAGAACTGGCGCGCTCGATCTCAACGGCGGCGGAAACCGCGCCCGGCCAGAGCGCAACCCTGACGCTGGAGATCGGCAATGGCGCGAAGATCCAGCTGCACCATCTGGGGTCGATCGGGGCGGATGAGTATCTCTTCCGCCTCACGACCGCCGATCACCCCAATCAGGACGCGATCCTGCGCGAGCACTTTTCACTGACCGTGCGCGAAGCGGAAGTGCTGCTTTGGATCGCCAAGGGCAAGTCCAACCGGGATATCGGCGATATCCTTGGCCTCAGCCCGCGCACGGTGAACAAGCATCTGGAACAGATCTACGCCAAGCTCGGCGTGGAGAACCGGGCATCGGCTGCCGTTCGCGCAGCCCATGTGCTGCACGAACTGTGATCACCTGCGACGGGGATCGGCCGAAGAGGCGGAAGGCTTCAGGATTTCCGCCCGCCGGAATCGGTATCCAGATACTCAACCCAGTTTCTGAAATCGGAAAAGAGCGAGGAGATATCCAGATCCAGCTCGTTCTTGATCGCTGACCAGACATGGTTGTCATGGACAGCCCCTTCGAGCTTGCCACGCAATTCCGCCTGACGTTCCTTGAGGTCTCCCACATAGGAAGCATGCCGGCTGGAAAGCTCTCCGTGTTCCTTGAGATGACTGACTTTCTCGTCGATTGCCTTGGAGAGCGCGGCAAGCCTTTCGCTCATGGCGTCCTTTTGCTGTTCGGGCATGCGTCCCCTCTTGACCCTTGTGACCGAAGGATAAGGTGTCGGCACCGAATACCGGCCCCTGTAGGTAAGGTTGGTTCCCGGCGCACAGTTATCAAGTGCCGACCTGGAACAGCCCATACAATAACCCAGGAATGGACATTACCCCAGGAGAGAGACCATGTGATTGTCCCACGAAACCTTTCCATCGCGCCTGACAAGATCAGGTGCGCCGCCATGGTCCGGCCCCCCTGCCAGGAGCTCGCCCGCGCCGTCGGAGATCAGGAAATCGTTGGAAGATCGCGCCGCAACGCCACATCCATCACGCACCCTGTCCCGTCCCAGCACCTGACCGCTTGTCGCATTCCAGTAAACCACTTGCCCGCCGCGCGGACTGGAGGTCGCCACGATCTCGCCGTCCCGGCTGGTCATGACCGAACCGATATAGTTGTTGAACCCGTGCAGGACATCTTCCGGCGCGTTCAACAATTCGGGAACACCGTCGCGTTTCATCCGGCCAACGAGTTGCGGACGGGTTGCCTTGTCGCCCTGGAACTGACACCCGAACCAGACAGAGCCATGTCCGTCGATGGTCATGTGACGAATGGAGGAAAGCCGCTGGCTCTCGCCCAGATCGTGAGTGGCGATGATGTCGCCGGTCATCCGGTCGATCAGCGCCAAGGTCGGCTTCATGGTGGGCAGGTTGAGGATGGTTCGGCCATAGTCGGGATGGGTTTCCATGCCGCCATTGGCCACGACCAGCGTACGCCCGTCGGGCGCGAGCAGGATCTCATGCGGGCCGATACCGCCAGATGAAAACTGCGCGATCCGGCGATAGCCGTCGCTTGCATCGTAGACACCGATGAAGCCGAGACCGTTTTCGAAATCGTTCTCCGTGGCATAGAGCAGACGCCCATCCGGCGAGTAGACGCCATGGCCATAGAAATGCCGGTCCTGCGGCGAGGAGAAGAACTCCGGTTCCTTGCGACCATGAATGTCGAAGGCCGCGGCAAAGGTTCCGGGTCGCCGCGCAAAGGCCACGGCGCGGCCGCTGGGCTCATGCAGCGTCACATCATGACCGCGCCCGGGCAGCGGCACCCGCACGACATCATGGCCCTGGGCTGTGAAGACGACGACAGCATAACTGCCGTCCGCTTCCTTGCGCGCGGCAAGAAAGAGCGCCTGAGAGGTTTCCAGCGCCTCGACGCGGCGCGCAGAGAGGCCGGACAGAAGCGCAGCGCCTGCGCCCGCCAGCAACGCGCGGCGGTCAATCTCCATCAAGCGCATTGAATCCGACCTGTATCTTGAGCGCGATCGCCAGTTGGCTGCCGGCGCTCTCGCGCACGTCTTCGATGACGCCGGAAACGAATTGCAGCTTGCCGTAGCCTTCCGGCTTACGCACCGCAGAAGAAAGCGGCGGACTGATCTCGCCCAGAACCTTCAGCGCGCTTTGCAGCTCGAATTGCAGGGAATCGTCCATCCAGACCCATTCTTCCTCAAGCATGGGCTTGATCCGAAGCGCCGCCATGTAGTCCTTCAGACCACGCACCGCGGCGTCCATCATCGCAAGCGAATTGCCTGAGCGTCGAAAGAGCGTCATCAACGGCTTCGGCTTTCCGGTCCCGCTCCCAGAACCGGGCGCATCCACTGATCACGGACGATCTGCAGCCCCGTTGTCAGTGCGCCAAGGATCTGGCTGGCCGCTTCCTGATCGGTGCGGAAGGCCGGGTTGTCTTGGCCCGGATGCAGAAGAAGCGCCGAATATCCCTTCCGATCACGCCATTCCGCAGCCAGCGCATCCCCGATCCCGGTAAGGTTCTCGCCTATGGCCGTCGCATAGCCGCACCGGAAGCGCCCTTCCTCGTCTGCGGCAAGCAATGCGTCGCGCGCCTCGTCGAAGAGCACTTCCTCCAGCGCCAGAAGGCCCTGCATGGCCACGCTCTTTTCCTGAAGATCGGCGACGCGCAACACGCTCTCGTCGCGCTCGCGCACTGCGGCCTGCGCCTGGCGCCGCCCCGTTGACTTGCGGTCCGGCCAGAAAAGCAGCCGCTCCAGCCGGTGATCCTCGATCAACGGCCCGAACCGCAAAAACCCGATGCGCGCGAAACCTTGCAGCGCGCCGCGATAGCTGGCGGCGAGCCGGTCATAGCCCACCGCATCCGGCGCGGCGCAGAAGGTTTCGATCTCGCCATCCAGCGCATGGAGCGTTCCGGCGAAGCGGTCGAATTCGGGCCGGATATAGCCCTCGACCGCATTGGCGACGAACTGGCCGTGGCTCTGCGTATCTTCCGCCTCAACCGCGTGAGAAAGGCTCGGCAGAGCGAGGATCACAAGCAGCGGGGCAAGAAAGCTTCGCATCACAGGGACTCCAGAAAACGCAACAGAGCGGCGCGCTCATCGGGCTCCATGGCCACCACGGCATCGCGCGAGGTCTGGGCCTCACCGCCATGCCACAGGATCGCCTCCAGCGCGTTCCGCGCCCGCCCGTCATGAAGCATCATCGTATGCCCGTTGACCGTTTTCGTCAGCCCCGTGCCCCACAAGGGCGCGGTACGCCATTCGCGGCCCGTGGCATCGCCCACCGGGCGACCATCGGCCAGCCCCTCGCCCATGTCATGCAGCAGCATGTCGGTATAGGGCCAGATGAGCTGGAAGCGGAACTGCTTCTGCGCCGCCTCGCGGCTGGTGACATATTTCGGGCGATGACAGGCAACGCAGCCGGCTTCATTGAAAAGTGCCTTGCCCGCCAGCACCTGTTCATCCTCAACGTCCCGGCGTTTCGGCACGGCGAGATTGCGCGCATAGAAGGCGACCAGCTCCATCACCGGATCGGGGGCTTCGGTGTCACCCAGATCCGCCTGCACGCCATGGGGCATGCCACGGCAGTCCGCCTGGGCCTCAGTGCAGTCGCCCCAGGGCGCGGGGTTCTGCGGTGTGGAGATGCCGATATCGCCCGCAAAGGCGCCAGAGGACTGGGCAAGCACGGTCGGCTCGGTCGCCTTCCAGCCAAACCGGCCGATCATCGGCTCACCCGTATCGGGATTGCGGGCCCATGAAACCTTGCCCGAGATCCCGTCGCCGTCCCTATCCTCAGGATCGGCATTCGCGATGATGTCGCCGGGATGAATGGCTTCCAGCAGGCCAAGCCCGATCATCTGCGGCGTGACGCGCGGCGAGATCATCGCGTCCGGATCCATCGGACCGTAACCGAGATCGGAAACCGTGTAGGTGGGCTTGCGCAAGGTGACGGTCTCGCCGCCATTGAGCGCAACCTCCACAGGGGAATAGTCGATGCGCAGATGCCCTTCCACCGGCACATCGCCGACGGAGAATTCCTGAAGCTGCCCGCCATAGACCGGCTCGGGGATCCGCATCATCGTCTTGTTCGCCAGCGCCTCGCGCTCCGCCTCGGTGCGTGCGGGAACCGACAGGCGAAGGAACATGGAAGAGGCGATTTCATTCGGCTCGGGCGGCCGCCCGCGGCCATCCTTCAAATGGCAGTTCTGGCAGGCGCGCGCGTTGTAGAGGGGCCCGAGCCCGTCGGACGCGCGCGTGGAGGATGGCGAAGAGACCCAAAGCTTGCGAAACAGCGCATTGCCGAGCTTGAAGTCGCGCTCCTGCTTGAAGGTCAGGTTGGCGGAAAACTGGGAAAAGGCATCGCGATTGACGAGCTTGCGCGATGTCGCGGCCCCGCCCTGCATGCTCTCGAAAGCCTCGGCCTTGGAGAAGTCCCGTGAGGCCGCGGTGACTGCGGCGACGCGGGCGCGGTCCTTTTCGGAAAGATCGGTGCGCCAGGAAAGAATGCCGTCAGCGCGCGCGGGCTGCCAGTGAATGGCGATCGCAGCGCTCATGACGACGGTCAGCGTGGCAGCCGAGGCGGTGATGAGTGAAGCGCGCCGGCGGGCTGAGCTGGACCGGAAAGGGGACATATCCTTCGACCACCCTTGCTAGAGAGATTGTTCCTGTAAAAACGAAAGCGACGACGGTCGCCGCGCAGGCGGCGTCCGTCGTCTTGTCTTGCCGATCAGCTTACTCGAAGACGGCGCCGGGATTGTCGAGGCTGTCGGAGCCTTCCACTTCGAGCGCTTCCAGGTTGAGCGCCGCAACCGCGCGCTCGATCGAACGCGTCTGGTCGACGAGCGCATCGATCGCGGCCTGAACCACGGCATTGCCCTCTTCGTTGCCCTCGCCGATCATCTGATCATAGGCTTCGCTCTCGTCGCCGCGCGTCTTGAGCTCGGTGAAGGCGGCATGGGTGGCTTCCAGCTTGCCGGAAAGCTCTTCTGCCACGGACGCGTCCGCCTCGCGCACCAGCGCCGCGATGCTCGGGCCTTCCACAACGGAGCCGTCCACCCGCGTGTACCGGGCGTGATAGATGTTGCTGATGCCCAGGGCGTCGTAATAGTGCGAGTTGTGCGTGTTGTCGGAGAAGCAGTCATGCTCCTCTTCCGGATCGTGCAGGAGAAGGCCGAGCTTCATGCGCTCACCGGCCAGCTCGCCGTAGGAAAGCGAGCCCATGCCGGTCAGGATCGTGCGCAGCGCGCCCGCCTCGCCATTGGCCACCAGCGCCTCGCGCGCGGCTCCGCCCTCGGTCCAATTTCCAACCATCTCTTCCAGATCGGCAACGAGAAGCTTGGAGGCCGACGACAGGAACTGAACGCGGCGGTCGCAATGACCGCCCGTGCAATTGGCCGGATCGAAATCCGTGGCCGGACGGGCGCCCGCACCAGCATCGGTTCCGTTCAGATCCTGGCCCCAGAGCAGGAATTCGATCGCGTGATAGCCGGTGGCGACATTGGCTTCCACATCCCCCGCTTCCTGCAGCGTGTTCTGCAGGAGGTCCGGCGTGATCTCGGTAACATCCACCGTCTCGCCATTGATGGTGAGCGAGGTGTTGGCGATGATGTTGGCCGTGTAGAGCTCGTTCTCATCCGACTGGGTGCCATAGGAGGACGCATCGACATAGTCGATCAGACCCTCATCGAGCGGCCATGCGTTCACGCGGCCTTCCCAGTCGTCGACGATGGCGTTGCCGAAGCGATAGACCTCGGTCTGCTGATAGGGCACGCGGGCGGCGAACCATGCCTGACGCGCGGCCTCAAGCGTCTCCTGCGACGGGGCGGCGATCAGCTTGTCGATGGCGGTATCAAGCACCTTCGCGGTCGCCAGCGAATCCTCGTAGCCGGCCAGCGCGATGTCGGCATAGGTGGAGATGACCTCGGCGGGCTTGGTCTGCGCAAGCGCTCCCGTGGCGCTCAGCACGCCCGCGCTGGTCAGGGCCATGACCGCAGCCGCGGCTGTCGTCCTGATCGATTTCATGTGAATTGCTCCCTCTCGTAATCTGCAAAGCGCCGGTTGCCGACGCCCATGATGCACGTGCCGATGCGCCGCCCCATGGACGGCTCTCCACGGCCTGCTTCGGAAGCCCTGCCCTCAGGGCCTCCCCCTTCAGTGAAAATGTTGCCGCTCCGGACGCAGCGCGATGTCCTGAACGACCGGTTTGGGAACCCGGATCAGGTGCTGACCGATGGCGTCCAGCGCCATGCCGAAACTGCACGACGCTTCCAAGGCGTCGTGGATGCGATGACACCCGATGAGATGGGTGGCCGCCGCCTCCATGGCGGCCCGGTCCTTGTGCTGGACACCCGCCACCATGGAAAGCGCCATGCACTCGTCGCGGCACAGCTTCCCGCATCCATAGGGGAAATGGTTCATGGTACGGGTGGATACGGCGCGGATCGTGCGGATCCAGCACGAAAGCTCGGCCACCAGGGCGCGTGCCTGGCAAGCCCCCAACGATCCCGCATAGAGGTTCCACGCCATTTCCCAGCACTGGATATCGCCGGTCTCGTAACCGGACATCCAGCGGCGATACCCCTCGACCACCAGCTTTTCCGGCAACCGTTCGAGATAGCCCTTGGCGTTCACGAAGTCCTGGTCCGATGTGCGCAATGTCATGCGTTCCCCCCGACAACGACAGAAAGAACCGGCACGGCTCGCCGACACCGATAGTAAAACTGAGCTGTCTGAGCGCAGGCGTGAGCGCCCGGCAAGGAATTTCCGTCCATGTCTTCCCCCCAATCGACGCGGTTCAAGGCCCCGCCATCAAGAGTTGCTTGTCAGGTGCCAGGAGACGCTGCGCGCCGCGAGCCAGATCAAAGATCTTCGAGCAACCAATTGGTTAGCTCACGCAGACCCGAGTGTCTTACTGGCAGAATTCCGCAACCTCCCGGACAGAGCCTAAAAATGCGCAAGGGGTAGCCGGTGTCAATAAAAACTTGAAGATTAAACTCAATTTAGAATGCCTACAAACTACACACCCAAGAACATGTCTTGCCTGTACGTCACGGATATTCCATTCGTAGCTGTTCCTTGTCTGTTTTTTCATTTCCAGGGATCACGTTTGCTTTCCTGGCGAAGAGAATCTGCGCGGCGGGAACCGGAAGTGCGAAGGAAACGTTCCTCCTTCGGAGCGCAGGCGTCTTGCCTGTTTTCCAACCTCGACTAGAATGGAGCGCACCAGACGCGAAATGGCGGCAGATATGCTTGAAAAAATACGGAATTTTCTCCGCAATGTGACGGTTGGCGAAGGGGGCGACGGAACGCTTGACGCCGACGACCCGCGCCTTTGCGCGGCTGCCATTCTCGTGCATATCATCGCCGTGGACGGTGTCGTCGACGAAGCGGAGAAAACGCGGCTTCATCAGGTGCTTCAGGCCAATTACGAGCTTGATGACAAGGCGACCGCAACCCTCATCGAGGAAGCGAAGAAGCGCGCAATGGAAGCGGTGGATCTCTACGGCTTCACCAGCATCCTGAAGCGCCAGCTTGATGTGGACGATCGACGCAAGATCGTGGAGATGATGTGGGAGATGGTGTTCGCCGACGGCGAGGTTCACGAATTCGAGGACAACACCGTCTGGCGCGTCACCGAATTGCTGGGCATTCCGACCTCGGATCGGCTGGCCTTGCGCCGCAGGGTGGCCCAGCGGGTGCATTACGCCCTCGATGGAGACGCGCTGGGCGAAGAGCCCGAAACGCCGGATAGCTGAACCGATTTGCACTGCAGCATTGATCCGGGTCGCATTCTCTATAATTATTATAAACTGAGTGGATGCCCGGCTTAGCGCTCGCAAGATCCGGATAGACGCTGAATTCGGTACAGCCCGGATGCCGCACATGACATCGCCTGTGTCACTGTGCAAACCAGTCACAACCGCCCGTATCTTCGGGCCTGCAGCCACATACCGAGGATCATGCTCGTTCGTACTCCGCCGTCGAAGCCCAAGGTTCTGATCGTCCTTCATCAGGAGCATTCCACGCCTGGCCGGGTCGGACAGTCCTTGCGCCGGCGCGGCTTCGACCTGGACATGCGCCGCCCCCGTTTCGGGGACAAGCTGCCGCAAACCATGAGCGGCCATGCTGGCGCGGTGATTTTCGGCGGTCCGATGAGCGCCAACGATCCCGACGCCTATGTGCGCCGCGAGATCGACTGGTTCGATGTGCCACTGCGCGAGAAGGCTCCGTGTCTCGGCATCTGCCTGGGGGCGCAAATGCTGGCGCGCAATCTCGGCGCGGACGTCGCCCCCCATTCCGAAGGGCTGGCGGAAATCGGCTATTACCCGATCAAGGCGACGGAGACCGGAAAGGCCTTCATGCCCTGGCCTGACAAGGTTTATCAGTGGCACCGTGAGGGCTTTGACCTGCCGAGCGGAGCTGACCTGCTCGCCGAAGGCAAGCACTACCGCAACCAGGCCTTCCGCGTCGGCCCGGCGGCTTTCGGGATTCAGTTTCACCCGGAACTGACGCTCGCCATGCTCTACCGCTGGACCACCCATGGCGCGCCGCGCATGCAGCTTCCCGGTGCCCAGGGCAGGCGCGACCACTTCGCCGGACGCTCCGTCTTCGACCCAGCCATCCGGATGTGGCTGGAGAATTTTCTCGACCGCTGGATCGGCACCGCCGATGCCCCGTCGGAACTGGCCGCGCGCGCCAGCGCCTGACCGCGCCCCTCCCGAAGCTCTTCGGCTTTTCGCACACCCTTATGCCCTTGCCGGCTCACGTGGCGACAGGAGGCGATCAACATGCGCCAAAACGGGACAACATGGTTAACACCGCTGTTCCGTGACGCTTCCCGTCCGGCAAGACCCCACCGACATCTGGGGAAAGAGGCCCGAGAACCACCAGATATGGTGAGAACAAACGCAAAACACTCGAAGATCGGTGATTCGTACATTTCCCGTTCTCCCTTCCTTCTTCCCGTTACCGGGGAAAGGGGTGAAATGGCGGGCTGCGTTAACCGGATATTTCAGCTTGACCGGATCCGGGCCCGCGTGGGCCGCTCCCGCACAAATGGGTCCAAGACCTTGCCCCGATTCAGCATTTGGTACCGCAGATGGGGATGCGCGCAGCATCTCGTAGGGAACAAACCCTGAATCTGACGAAGTCGTCGATTCGGTCCGTCTTTGTTCAAGAGTCGTTCTCCGCAGCGTTCCAACTCGCGAATTTGCAGGTTCGGGTGCCTGCTTCCAGACGCCGCTTTACCGCACCTGCAAAAGAAAGCGACAAGAGTGCGCAGCCTGTGTTAGATCAACCAGCCGGCGACTTCGCCTTCCCCACTTCCGCCGCTTCGCCGACGCATGTCTGTCGGTCGGACAGGCCCGGAAACGGCGGCAGGCGCAGGACGACAGGTTGGGCCCGTGGGTGCGTGAGAATGCACCTAGGCGGGATGAGACAAGCCGAGAGAGCGCCGAAAGGGCGATTGGATCCGCAAGAGACTGAAGCGCGCCCGGCCGCAAGCGGCCAATGTGGCGCACCAGCGATCACAGATTTTCAATTTTCATGCTCCGCAACCTGCAAATGCCCCTCCCTCCGGCCGTGCGTGCCCGCACTGTCACAGCCGTGCTGGGACCGACCAATACCGGCAAGACCCACCTTGCGATCGAGCGCATGCTCGCGCATCCCACGGGCATGATCGGACTGCCGTTGCGCCTTCTGGCGCGCGAGGTCTATGGCCGGGTGGTGGCGCGCGCGGGCGAGAGCGCGGTTGCGCTGGTGACCGGCGAAGAGAAGATCGTCCCCAGAAATCCGCGTTTCTGGGTCTCCACGGTGGAGGCCATGCCGCTGGACGTGGAAACCGACTTTCTCGCCATTGACGAGGTCCAGCTCGCCGCCGACTTCCATCGCGGCCATGTCTTTACCGACCGTATCCTGAACATGCGCGGCAAGCACGAGACGCTGCTTCTGGGCGCCGCCACGATGCGGCCGATCCTGGAAAAGCTGCTGCCGGGCCTGAATGTCGTCACCCGCCCGCGCATGTCGGTCCTCACCTATGCGGGCTCGCGCAAGATCACCCGCGTGCCGCCGCGCTCCGCGGTCGTGGCCTTTTCCTCCGACGAGGTCTATGCGATCGCCGAGCTGATCCGCCGCCAGCGCGGCGGAGCCGCCGTGGTTCTGGGGTCGCTCAGCCCGCGCACCCGCAACGCCCAGGTGGAGCTCTTCCAGAACGGCGATGTGGACGTGCTGGTGGCGACCGATGCCATCGGCATGGGCCTCAATCTGGACGTGGACCACGTCGCCTTCGCGGCCGACCGCAAGTTTGACGGCTACCAGCACCGCAATTTGACGCCTGCGGAAATCGGTCAGATCGCCGGGCGCGCCGGACGCCACATGCGCGACGGCACATTCGGTGTCACAAGCCGCGTCGCCCCCTTTGACGATGAGCTGGTGGAGCACCTTGAAACCCACCAGTTCCAGTCGGTCAAAATGCTGCAGTGGCGCAACGCCGCGCTCGATTTTGCGTCCCTCGCCGCCCTGCGCGACAGCCTCGACAGGGTGCCTTTGGAACCGGGACTTACCCGCGCGCCCCCCGCTGTCGACCAGATTGCGCTTGAATTTCTGAGCCGAGACGGGGATATCCGGGCTCGCGCAGGTGATAAAGACCGGGTTGCGCTGCTTTGGGATTGCTGCCAAGTACCGGATTATCGCAAGATCGCGCCGGCCAACCATGCGGACCTGGTCTCCACGATCTTCACCTTCATGATCGACGGGGGCCGCATACCGGATGACTGGTTTGCCAAGCAGGTTGCCCACGCCGATCATATGGACGGCGATATCGACACCCTCGCCAACCGGATAGCGCATATCCGGACATGGACCTTCGTCGCCAACCGGCCTGACTGGCTGCGCGATCCGGTTCATTGGCAAGGTGTCACACGTGACGTGGAAAATAGGCTATCAGATGCCTTGCATGAACGCCTGACCCAACGGTTCGTGGACCGGCGTACAAGCGTATTGATGAGACGGTTAAGAGAGAACGCGATGCTCGAAGCGGAAATCACCGCAACCGGAGATGTGCTCGTTGAAGGACAGCATGTCGGCCACCTTCAGGGATTCCGCTTTGCACCGGACGCGGCCGTGGAGGGGAACGGAAGTCTGGACGCCAAGGCGCTGCGCGCAGCGGCCTCCAAGGCTCTGACCAGCGAGATCGAGGCGCGCGCCGAGCGCCTGTCGCTGGCGCCCAACACCGATTTCGCCCTCGCCTCCGATGGCGTCCTGCGCTGGAAGGGGGAAGTGGTCTCCAAACTGGCAGCTGGCGAAGACGTGCTGAAGCCGACGGCGCTTCTGCTCGCCGACGATCTTCTCAACGGCCCGGCGCGCGAAAAGGTTCAGGCCCGTCTCGACCTCTGGCTCAAGACGCATGTGGACACGCTCCTCAAGCCGCTCTTCGACCTGCGCGATTCGGACGAGGTCGAAGGTCTCGCGCGCGGCGTCGCCTTCCGCCTGGTGGAAGCGCTCGGCATCGTGGAACGGTCCGAGATCGCGGAAGACGTGCGCCAGCTCGACCAGCCGATGCGCGCCATCCTGCGCAAGCTCGGCGTTCGCTTTGGCGCCTACCATATCTACATCCCGGCCCTTCTGAAGCCTGCCCCGAGCCAGCTCATCGCAAAGCTCTGGGCGCTGAAGAACGGCGATCTCGACATGCCGGGCCTTGCGGAACTGCCGCAACTTTCCGCCTCCGGCCGCACCTCCATTCCCGTGGATCCCACCTTCGCCAAGCCGCTCTATCGCACGGTCGGCTACCGGGTTTGTGGCGAGCGCGCCGTGCGCATCGACATTCTGGAACGCCTCGCCGACCTGATCCGCCCGCTGATTTCCTGGCGCAAGACGGCCGCCGAAGGGCAGCCCCCCCGCCCCGAAGGCGCGCTGGATGAAGGCGGCGGCTTCACCGTCACCGTGGCCATGACCTCGCTGCTGGGCTGCTCGGGCGAGGACTTCAACTCCATTCTCCGGTCTCTCGGCTATCGCATGGAGACCCGCGAGATCCCGAACCCGGCCCTGCAGCCCGCCGAACCCGCGGCGGAAGCCGCAACCGGCACCGAAGCGGTGGCGAGCACGGAGCCTGCCGCCGACCAGGCAGCGGACGCGGAGCAGACACCGGCCAGTGAAGAGGCCCCTGCCCCGGACGCGGCAGCGCCGCAAGAGGCGGCTCCGTCTCAGGACGTGAACGAAGCGGCAGCGGGGGATGAGCCCGAAACTGTTGCAACGCCAGAGCCCGAAACCGCGTCTGCGCCGGAAGGATCCGCCGAGGCGGCCGAGGCAGAAGCGTCTGCGAGCGAAGAAGAGCTTCCCGCCACGATCACGATCGAGATCTGGCGTCCGGGCCGCGGCGATCGCCGTCGTCAGGGCGGCCGCCCGCAGCAACGCGGACGCGGCGGCGAGGAAGGCGAGCCCCGTCAGGACGGACGCGCGAACCGCCGCGGTGGCGGCGACAAGCGTCACGGCAAGGGGGCAAGCCAGGGCCAGCCTCGCGGCGACGGGCAGGGCAAGCGCCACCCCGGCAAGGGCGGCGGTGCAGGACGCGGCAATCCCGGCAAGGGCGGCGGCAATCCGCGTGGCCAGGAGGATCGCAAGCCCAAGCGCATCGATCCGGACTCGCCCTTTGCGGCGCTCGCGGCCCTGAAGGCCAGCCTGGAAAAGCCCAAGGACGACAAATAGGACCGGCCCGCGGCCAAGCTGGCGGGAGCGATCGCTCCCGCCGCCTTTGATCGCCTCGGGCACACGGGAGCGAGGGATGTCGGACGCCGAAGGACAGGGTCGGCTGCGCATCGACAAATGGTTGTGGTTTGCACGCGTGACCAAGTCACGCTCGCTGGCCCAGAAGCTGGCGACCTCGGGTCATGTCCGCCTCAACAAGGAGCGGGTCTCCGGCTCCGCACAGCAGGTGCGCGTCGGCGACGTTCTCACGATAGCTCTTGAGCATCGCGTGCTGGTCCTGCGCATCCAGGCACTTGGAACGCGCCGAGGGCCCGCGCCCGAAGCCCGACTGCTCTATGAAGACCTCAGCCCTCCGGCTCCTCCCCGTCCCATGCGTCCTGCCCCCGTCGCGGCACGAGACGCCGGAGCCGGACGCCCGACCAAGCGCGAACGTCGCCAGATTGACCGCTTTCTCGACGAAACCGGCGAAGACGACTGAATGTATCGGATGGCTGTCGGCGCGCATCTTGTCGGTTGATCTTGGGCGTCAAAAGAGCTACCAGCGGAACCGAGACAGGCCCGGCCGCGGCCTCCCACCGCCTTCGGTTCCCGCACCGTAAAGAAGGAAACTCTCCTCAAACGGCGACGGGGAGCAATTTCTTTCTGGCGGACTCTGTCGTTTGTGCCGAAACATTCGGGCACCAGTTCGCCCGCCGAGGAGAGGATGCGATGACCTACGTCGTCACCGACAATTGCATCAAGTGCAAGTACACCGATTGCGTTGAAGTTTGCCCCGTGGATTGCTTCTACGAGGGCGAGAACATGCTCGTCATCCATCCCGACGAATGCATCGATTGCGGCGTGTGCGAACCGGAATGCCCGGCTGAGGCGATCAAGCCCGACACCGAGCCCGGCCTCGAACAGTGGCTGACCGTCAATGCCGAATATGCCGAAAAATGGCCGAACCTTACCGTGAAGCGGGATGCGCCCGATGACGCGGAGAAGTTCGACGGCGAAGCCGGAAAATACGAGAAGTACTTCTCCAAGGAGCCTGGCGCCGGCGACTGAACCGCGCCACGGAAGCAGGATCGGCATGCCCGGCGAGCCTCGGCGGGCCGGGCTCCCGCGCCGGGAACCGGGCGCTGGGTTTCCAGATCCGTTTTTCAGTTTTTAAAACAACAAGATATTTGCATACTCGGCACACGAGCAAACAAAGCGCCCCTGCGGCGTCACGCCACCTCGGCGTGGGCGATTAACGTTTTTAAGGTCGATCCTTTGTAATTTCCCAGATTTGTGCTATACATGGGGTCTAGTCGGCTCGCCCTCGGAATTTGTTCCTCCTATCGGAGGTTTTTTTTGGTCACATTCCATTCCGGATCAAGTCGCCTTTTGGGTCTGCCGTACCATGTTCGGCGAACCTGTGCCAAGTGACAATGCCCGGTCATCCACTCACAATCGGGCGCGGCACGGTCGGCAAGTGACAACAGGCAAGTGAAGTGACCGCCTAAGAAGAAATCGACGTCGCAAGAACGCAATTCTGGGAACGAACCGAATTTGATCACCCCAAGACACACAGCGCTCGCCTACCCGGGCACTCTGCCCGGCATTGCAGCCATGTGTCAGTCCGTCGAAATTGATGCCCGCAAGGCGGAGCATCCGGACGTGCCTGTTCGAGGCCGTCTCTGCGCAGGAGTATAAGAGCGTATGGCAACCCCCGCGAAAAAGACCGCGCAGCGTCAGGGATTCAAGACCAACGAGTATATCGTGTATCCGGCGCATGGCGTCGGGCAGATTACCGCCATCGAAGACCAGGAAGTTGCGGGCATCAAGCTTGAGCTGCTCGTCATCAACTTCGAGAAGGACAAGATGACCCTGCGCGTTCCGGTTGCGAAGATCGCTTCCGTTGGCATGCGCAAGCTGGCGGACGCTCCGACGGTCAAGAAGGCCCTGGAGACCGTGCGCGGACGCGCCCGCGTCAAGCGCACCATGTGGAGCCGCCGCGCTCAGGAATACGAAGCGAAGATCAACTCCGGCGATCTCATTTCCATCGCCGAGGTGGTCCGCGACCTCTATCGCTCCGACACCCAGCCGGAACAGTCCTATTCCGAACGCCAGCTCTATGAAGCGGCGCTCGACCGGATGGCCCGCGAGATCCAGGCTGTGAACCGCTCTTCGGAGACCGAGGCGATCCGTCAGATCGAACAGAACCTCGCCAAGGCGCCCAAGCGCGGTGCCAAGGGCGAGGATGCTGCCGCAGATGCCTCCGCCGACGAGGAAAATGACGGCGACGACGTCGCACAGGAAGAGGCGGCCTGATCAAAGGGCCAGCCCGGCGGCCGTGACGGCGGCTTGTGCATGACAAAATGATTTGAAAGCGGCGGAGACTCAGTCTTCGCCGTTTTCGTTTGCCTTTCGCAGCCCCCTTCCCAGCCTTCCTGCGGCCATGCCGCCCGCTGCGTCAGGGATCACAAATTCGCGATCTGCCACTGATCACTATGCGTTTTTCCCGACGTCACCTTCCCAAAGGGTGAAAGTTCGCTTGTCCCCGCGACGTTTTGTCGTAATCTGCCCATAACAACGGTTTCGCTCATCGCGGGATCTTTGCTTGGGTCAGTGCCCACCCAGGCATTCCAGATCCGGAGCGAGCCCAACACCGGGCACGACCACACCCTTCGCAGATGCTGTCGGCAATCCGCCTCATCTGTCCCAAGACACCTGCACAGTCGATGTTCACCCACAGTCGATGTTCATCCGCCTGTGCCGCAACCGTCGCCTTCGGGCAAAGGGACCTTGCCCTGCGGATCGTCCGCAGAGCGCGCAGCAAAGCCAACCGATGCCGAGCCCGCCGAGAGGCGGCCCACAAACCGAAAAGCCCGATTGGTGACACCTCAATCGGACATCTGTGAAACGAACGCCCATCTGGGACGTTTGTTTCGTGAACCATTCCGGACCGGCGCGTATGAGCGCACGCCGCATCCGGTGTCGGCTTCGTCTCTTTCTCCCAAGAGGGGGCGAGGCCGCATTGATCATGACGCGCTGCCCCCGCTCACCGGGTAATGCCGCGGCCGTCCCCGCACACGGGATGACCCGACGCCCACCGGGGCAAGTCAGGACCACGGAGTACTTGGATGCAAAATCCGGTCAGTCCTCGGCGGAAATTCGTTCGTGCCGCCATGGCGGCGCCCTATCTCACGCGTGAAGAGGAACACGAGCTGGCGGTGCGCTGGCGCGATCATCAGGACACCGATGCCCTGGATCGCCTGACCACCGCCCATATGCGCCTCGTTATCGCCCTGGCAGCCAAATTCCGCTATTTCGGCTTGTCCCAGAGCGATCTCGTGCAGGAAGGCCATGTGGGCCTTCTGGAAGCCGCGGCACGTTTCGACCCGGACCGCGAGGTCCGCTTCTCCACCTATGCAAGCTGGTGGATCCGCGCCTCTGTGCAGGACTTCATCCTGCGCAACTGGTCGATCGTGCGCGGCGGCACCTCTTCCACGCAGAAGGCGCTGTTCTTCAACCTGCGTCGGCTGCGGGCCAAGCTCGCAACCGGCACGGAAGCCAAAAGCGGGCAAGCGCTCTACGACGAGATCGCGGAAGCCATGGGCGTCGATTCCAAGGATGTCGCGCTGATGGATTCACGCCTGTCCGCGCCGGACACATCTCTCAATGTGCCCGTTCTTGAAGACAGTGGCTCCAGCAGCGACCGACAGGATTTCCTCGTTAGCGAAGAGCCGTTGCCGGACGAGATCGTCGGCGGCGAGATCGATGCCGAACGCCGTCGCCTGTGGCTCAAGGAGGCTCTGGGCGTTCTCAACGAGCGCGAGCTGAAGATCGTGAGCGAGCGCCGCCTGACGGAGAATGGCGCAACGCTGGAGTCTCTGGGCGAGAAGCTCGGGATTTCCAAGGAACGTGTGCGCCAGATCGAAGTCCGCGCACTGGAGAAGCTCCGCACCACGCTCATGGCCGATCATCCGGCAATCGTGGGCTCCGTCAGCTGATTCAGAGCGGCCCGAACAGGCACGCAATTTGACAAAGGGGGCGCGACACTCGCTGTCGCGACCCCTTTTCGTTGGTGCAGGCTCGGCTCAGCCTTTGCAGCCGCCAATGGCTCAATCGACGATCAGCTTCACCGATTGGCCGATGGTCAATTGCTTGTTGGCCGTCAGCCCATTCATCAGTGCAAACAGTTCCACCCGGCGCGACGGCGCGACCCCGCTCATGCGCCGGGCAAGGCTATGCACCGTATCGCCGGCGCCCACCTTGACGACCCGCACCGACAAAGGCCGCAGGCGGGCCTGTTCGGTCGGGCTGAGTTGACGGAAACTGGTCAGCGTCTCTTCAAATGCGGAGAGGAAGCTTTGTGACGGATCGCGCGTCGCCAGAATGAAGCGATAGACGGTGGAGCCCTTGCGCACGAGACCGATGCGGAAGGACCACCCCTCCGCCAACGCCGTCGCGGTCACCGCGGGCAGCCCGTTCACGGTCGTATTGCGGATGGAGCTCTCGACCAGGCCGTTGATCCATCCCGTATTGATGTATTCCGAAAGGCTCTCCGACTCCTTCAGATCCGCGCCGTCGA
The DNA here is from genome assembly GCF_963674635.1 of Breoghania sp. NCBI lineage: Bacteria > Pseudomonadati > Pseudomonadota > Alphaproteobacteria > Hyphomicrobiales > Stappiaceae > Breoghania > Breoghania sp. The sequence goes on along the minus strand of NZ_OY771475.1, from coordinate 3,622,543 downwards.
AGCGCAGAGCGGTCCCCTTGCCGTCGCTTGCCAGAACCGCCTGGGGCGTGTTTTCAAGCGCGAAGCCCTGCGGCACGGTAAACCCGATCCCCAGAGCCTTGTGCAGGAAGGACTGACCGCGCACGAAACCCTGGAGGGGATCGTCCCCGAACAGCATTCCATCCAGCTTGGAGAGATAATCGTCGCGATCCTGGACGCCAATTCCCGGCGCACCGATCTGACGCGCTTCGCGGATCGCCCGTGCGACCCGGTTCGGCGTATTGGGGTGGGTGGAAAGAAAATCCGGTGCGGAACTGGAATCCGCGCGGGCGCTCATGTAGCTGGAAAACCGCCCCATGCTCTCCAGAAACCGCGCGGCCGCATATGGATCATACCCGGCCCGCGCCAGTGTCCGCACACCGATCGAATCCGCCTGAAGCTCCTGGGCTTGCGTGAACCGGGCAAGGGAGCGCTGGGACGATGCGACCGCCGCTTCAACTTCCGCCGGATCATCAACAATATTGGTGACCACCTTGCTTGCCAGGGCAGCCGCCTCTTCGCGCTGCTGGCGGGCAGCCCCGTGATGGGCCGTCACATGCGCCATTTCATGCGCCAGCACCGCAGCCATTTCGGAAGAATCGTTGGCAAGAGCCAGAAGCCCGCGCGTCACATAGAGATAGCCGCCGGGCAAGGCAAACGCGTTCACCGCGGGCGAGTTCAGGATCGTGAGCTTGTAGGCCTGTGAAGGATCATCGGAGGCGGCGACCAGCCTTCCGACGGCCTTCGCCACCGCTTCTTCCGCCCCAGCGTTCTTGTAAACCCCGCCATAGCTCGCGACCACACGGGGATGCTCGCGGGCGCCGATGGAGGCATCCGGGTTACCGCCGAAAAACACGCGGGAATTGTTGTTGAGGGGAATCTTGCTGGAACTGGTGAGCTGACATCCGGCGAGCGCCGCGCCGATAAGAAGCGTCATGACGATACGCACATGACGCCCCATGCGATGAAGAGGCCTCCCCATCGTCCCGGCAGCTCCAAGCGCTTTCAACGGCCCGCGGCCTTGCATCTGAACCGAAATGCTACGCCCCTCTCAAAACACCTCGATCTGATCCGGATGACGGACCTCGATCTGTGCTCCATTCCATTCTCGCATCCAGCCTCGCACACGAACATAACGTCCCGCGAGGGCTTTTGGGTCCCGTCCCGCCTCGCGAAAGGCGACTTCCCGGTCGACCGGGATTGTTACCGTAAAATCCCTCGACCAGTCGCGTCCGAAGTTTAGATAGAGAGTGCGCGACGTTGCGCCAACGGAAACTACAATTCCGGCGACAATACGATAAGCGTTCGCCTGTCTGGAAAGATGTGCATCGCTGGCAGACAGAATGCCCTGCTTCGAGCCACGCCGGGCATCCGGATCATGCGCCTGCGAACCGGCGGAAACACTGGCATTCCGGCGTTGCTTCGCAAGGCGCGGGCCTGTGCCGCGCCACAGCCCCCGGCCCGCGTTTCGCGCCGCGGTTTCACCCTTGTAAAGCGCGCCGGCACAGCCGACATGCGAGCCTTGCGGGCGAACCTCGACAAGTCCGGCACGAACCAGATCCGCCTGCAACCAGACCGATGAAGGAGGCGCTGATTCGCCTGAGAGAACCTCAACATGGCTCACCACCCGCCCCCAGCGGTCCGGTGCCGGATAAAGGGGATGCGCCACGATCCGCCGTCCGATCAAGGCGTGAAGGGCAGGCTGGAGCGAGGTCTTGCGCGCCCCTTCATCATTGCCGATATCGGCCAGCCGCACAGTCTCATGCGATTGGGCGGGGGAGGTGTTTTCGGGACGCAAGAGCGATGCGAAGACATCGAGGACGATGCTTCCATCAAGGGCGACCGATATCACACGCCCCTCCATTGGCAGATAGGACCGGCAGGAAGCAGGCAACGGCTCGGCGCGTGCCGGAAGCGCCAGCAGCGCCAGCAGCGCCCCAAGGACCGCCAAAGCTGGCAGAAGAAGGTTCCCTGTCCAGATCCCGCTCTGCAAACCCATGATATCCACTGTGCCGTGTGAGGACCGGCCGCCGATTGCGCCTCTGCTTGCATCTTAGCGCAAAGCTCTGCAAAGTCCGCGCGGGCGGGTGCAAGACGCTTTCAAACATGCTACACGGCATCTCTGCCGCCTGCCCATAGCGCCTGCGCGCCACCGGCCAGCCAACGGCCCCGTAGCTCAGCTGGATAGAGCATCAGATTCCTAATCTGAGGGTCACAGGTTCGAATCCTGTCGGGGTCACCACTTCCGCAACACCGCAATGGAAGCGTCCACGCGACGGCAGCGCGTCGGTGGACAAGGCTGCGACGGACTTCCCTTGCGCCATCCTCCAGCCGAAACCCGCGCCGTTGACAGACGCATCCGCACAGCTACTGCGCGGCCTCTTTGCGCAAGGTGAAACGCGGGATTTCGACGGTGAAGGTGGCGCCTTCATTCACACGCCCTTCCGCCGTCAGCCGCCAGTCGTGGCGGCGGGCCACGGTGTCGCAAATGGCAAGCCCGATGCCGTTTCCGGGGATGAAATGGCGCCGGTGAAGGCGACGGAACGGCTGAAAGATCGTCTCCGCATATTGGGGTTCGAAACCGATCCCGTTATCCGACACCCCCACACGCAACCGTGGGGACGGCTCCTGCGTCACCTCGGTCTCGATCCTTACCGACAGGCGACGATCGGGTGAGCGGTATTTCAGAGCATTGCCAATCAGATTGCGAAAGAGCTGTGAAATCGCCGTCGGATCACCAGAAATCTGGCAATGCGAGACATCCATGCGAATATCCGCATCCCCCACAAGATCTCCCTGCCTGAAATCAAGAACCAGATCTTGCAGCATGTCCGCCAGGTCGATCGAGTCGCGCACCAGATCGTCGCCGGTCGAACGAGAAAAGGTCAGAAGATCCGAAACAAGACGGGACGCGCGGCTGGATGCATCGCCCAGAACACGGAGCGAATAGTCCACATCATCCGAATGCCCCTCCTTCAGCGCGCGGCGAAGCATCTCGGAAAAATAGCGGATCTTGCGCAGGGGCTCCTGCATGTCATGGCTCGCGATCGACGCAAAATTCTGCAGGTTCTCGTTGACCTGCTCCAGTTCTGCGTTGCGACGTTCCAGTTCAGATCTCGCCTCTGCCGCTTCCGCCATATCCATGACAAACACAAGCAACTGGCGATCCGATTGCCGTGAAATCTCAAGCTCCACCTGCACGCTCGCCCCCTGTCGATCGGCAATGGCAAGCGGCAGCGTGCTGGATCGGGTCAGAAGCGCCTCGCCAGGATCCAGCGCGGCATCGGCGGCAACGCGCATCTCCGGTGGCACCAGCAGCGCAAAGGGCCGCCCCGCCACTTCATGCCGTCCATATCCGAAATGGCGAAGGAAGAGATCGGTCGTATCCACGACATTTCCCTCACCGTCGACGATGAGCCCCTTAGCCGGCGCATGTCGGAACGCTACAAGATACGGATTGCCCGCCATCTGGTCATCGACGCGGTGAGCATCTGGTCTCGTCAGGGGCTGAATCATGCAGATTCGCATCCCACGCCCCCCCTCGGGATCGGAAACAGGCTGCACACTCACGCGGACCGAAGAGGTTGTCCCCCCGTCGCGTTTGAGCAATGCCCGCCCCGAAAGCGGGTCCTCATCCTGTGTTGTCCGGTCGCTGGGATACTCCAGAAAGCTCGCGACCGCCTTGCCATGAAGATCGCGTGCGGCGCGACCAATCAACGTCGCAAAAGCAAGATTTGCAAAAAGGACGGAACCCCTGTCGTCAACAATCAGAAATGCACCAGGCAAATTCTGAAAAGCCTCAGTATACCACTGCAATTTGGCGATCACGACAGTTCTCCGACAAGACGGACAGCCCTTCTCAAACAATTTAACATCTAAATGTACGCAAGGGCTCTACGCACCAATACCTCAGAGTAAATATGACAATAAATATTCTATTATGTAGATATGTGTTTCTTTGACTTCTATATTTACTTAGGCGTCGAAGACGTGATTGCCAGCATCCGGCGGCCTTCCCTTTTTAACAGGGGCGCAATGACAGACCAATTTACTGGCATGTATTCGCCGCGCTTTCGACCGTTTATCGAACGAGAACAGGCGCATCGCACGTTATCAGAATCTGGACGCGCCTGTCTGGATTCCGGCATGGACCTTCAGGCTCACGCCCCGCCGAGGGATCATATCGCCAGATATTCGTGACGCAGTTCCTCGTTATCGAGCACCTCCCGCGCAGATCCCTCGAACACCACCTGCCCCATGTCAAGAATGATCGCCTTGTCGGCGAGCTTCAGCGCAGCCACCGCATTCTGCTCCACGATGATCGTCGTGATCCCGAGTTCCTTCACACCGGCCACGATTCGCTCGATCTCCTGAACGATGACCGGCGCCAGCCCCTCATAGGGCTCATCGAGAAGCAAGAGCTTCAGATCCCGCGCGAGCGCGCGCGCGACCGCAAGCATCTGCTGCTCGCCGCCCGACATGGTGACGGCCTCCTGCCTGCGGCGCTCCGCAAGACGCGGGAAATGGTCATAGATGCGGTCCAGATCCCAGCCTTTGGGTTCCGCCACTTGCGACAGGACAAGATTTTCCTCCACGGTCAGACCGGGAATGATGCGCCGGTCCTCCGGAACGAGCTGAACGCCCGCGCGCGCCGCCTCAAACGACTTCATCTGGTGCAGTGGTTCACCCGCCAGCCAGATCTCGCCGCGCTTCAATTCTGGAACATCGGTGCGCGCGATCGTGCGAAGGGTCGAGGTCTTGCCCGCACCGTTGCGCCCGAGAAGGGCGACGATCTCGCCTTCCTGAATATCAAAGGATATGCCTTGAACGATATAGCTCTCGCCGTAATAGGAATGAACATCACGGACCGAGAAGAAAGGCGCTCCGGCGGTTGCTGCATACCCGTCGACCTGAGAACCGGTTGCGGCCGTGGCCATGGAGTTCATCATTGTGCCTCCCCGAGATAGGCTTCCTTGACCTTGGGATCGTTGCGCACCTCTTCCGGCGTTCCTTCCGCGATGATGCGCCCCTGTGCGAGAACCGAGATCCGGTCGGCCAGCGAGAACACGACATGCATGTCGTGCTCGATGATCACCTTGGTCATGCCGCGCTCCTTGATCTTCTTGAGAAGATCGATGGTGCGGTTGGTGTCGTGGCGAGACATCCCGGCGGTCGGCTCGTCGAGAAGCAGCAGGCGCGGATGCTGCACCAGCCCCATGGCCAGCTCCAACCGACGCTTGTCGCCACGCGACAGGCTTGCCGCTTCCTGATCCTTCTTGTCGATCAGGCCGATATCCTCCAGCACGCTTTCCGCCTCGTCGCGAATTCCCCCCTCGCTCTCAAGCGCCGACCAGGCATTCAGGGTGAAGGCCCCGTCGCGCTTGGCGAACGCCGGGATCATCACGTTGTGAACGAGGCTGAGATCGGGAAAGATCTCCGGCGTCTGGAAAACGCGCGCCACGCCGAGCTGGTTGATCTCGTGCGGCTTGCGCCCGGTGAGCGCCTTTCCGTCAAAGACCACGGCGCCCGAATCCGGCGTGATGCGCCCGACACAGACATTCAGAAGCGTGGACTTTCCCGCCCCGTTCGGCCCGATGATCGCGTGCGTCTTGCCCTGCTCGATCTGGAGATCGATGTTGGACAGGGCCCTGAGACCGCCGAAACTCTTGTGGACGTCGGCAACGTGCAAAACAATGTCGTTCATGATGAGCCCCTCATTCCGCCGGTTGCGCCGCACTGGCCGGGTTCGGCGGTCCGGCCTTGCCGAAGAGTTTCGCCAGACGCCGGATGCCTTCCATCACGCCCCCCGGCAGGAAGATGACGACCAGCATGAACAGCAGACCGAGCGTCAGGTGCCAGCCCTCGCCGACAAAGAGCCCGGTGATGCTGACGACCAGATCGCGAAGCCCGTCAGGCAGGGCAGAGAAGATGTCGTTCAGCACATGCTCGTTGTAGGCGGAGAAGATATTCTCGAAATATTTGATGATCCCGGCGCCCAGAAGAGGCCCCAGAAGGGTTCCCGCACCGCCGAGAATGGTCATCAGAACCACCTCGCCCGAGGCCGTCCACTGCATGCGCTCCGCGCCGGCCAGCGGATCGGTGACCGCCAGAAGCGAGCCCGCCAGCCCCGCATACATGCCCGACACGACAAAGGCCGCGAGCGTGTAGGGACGGGTGTTGAACCCCGTGTAGTTCATCCGGTTCTGGTTCGACTTGATCGCGCGAAGCGCCATGCCGAAGGGCGAGCGGAAGATCCTGAGCGCCACATAAAAGGCGATGATCAACGCCGTGGCGCAGACGTAAAAGCCGCTCCAGCCGATGGTCTCGATGCCAAAGAAACTGGGGGTCGGCAAGCCGGGCTCGGCCACGCCGAACAGATGATCGGCGACCCGTGGATCGGTCTGCGAGAGCTGCAGCCCCGTCTCGCCATTGGTGATCGGCGTGAGAACCGAATAGGCGAGATTGTAGGACATCTGCGCGAAGGCCAATGTCAGGATGGAAAAATAGATGCCGGATCGGCGCAGCGAGACATAGCCGATCAGCAGGGCGAAGACCCCGGAGACGGCGACGCCGAAAACCAAGGCTGGAACCACGTTCATGCTGAACAGCTTGAACGTCCACACGGCCGCATAGGACCCGACACCGAGAAAGGCGGCATGACCGAATGAGAGATACCCGGTCAGACCGAACAGGATGTTGAAGCCTATGGCGAAGATGCCGTAGATCGCGATCTTCTGGAGAAGGTCCGGATAGCCGGCGCCGATCGGCGCAAGCCACAGCGGCATGGCCAGCACCACTAGGGCGAACAGCGCCATCAGGACCATGTCGTTACGCAGGAAATTGCTGTTCATGGCTTAGCTTTCCATTACCCCACGCCGTCCCATCAGACCGCGCGGCCTGACAAGCAGGATCACGACGGCGACGAGATAGATGATGATCTGGTCGATACCCGGCAGAATGTCCTTCACTTCGGTCATCGACGCGAAGGACTGGAGAACGCCGAGAAGGAAACCGGCGGCAACCGCACCGGGGAGAGACCCCATTCCGCCCACGACAACGACCACGAAGGAGAGCACGAGAAAGTCCATGCCCATGTGATAGTCCGGCGGAAGGATCGGGGTGTACATGACACCCGCAAGCCCCGCGACAATGGCGGCAATGCCGAAGACAACCGTGAAGCGCCGCTCGATATTGATGCCCAGAAGGCCCACCGTCTCGCGGTCCTGCATGCCCGCCCTCACGACCATGCCGTAGGTGGTGAATTGCAGGAAGGAGAAGACCGCGGCGATGATTGCGAGCGAGAAGCTGAGATAGATGAGCCGCCACCAGGGATAGACGACCGCCGGACCAAGCCCGAGCCAGATGCCGATGTCCGCGCTTCCGGAGACGATGTCAGGAGCGCCGGTCGGGATCGGGTTGGCACCGAAAGTCGATTTGACGACCTCCTGCAAGACGATGGCGAGACCAAACGTCACCAGAATCTGCTCAGCGTGGCTGCGCTTGTAAAAGAAGCGGATGAGACCGCGTTCCATTATCAGACCGATCAGCAGCATCACCGGAATTGCGAGCAGGATCGACAGCGGCACCGAGTAGTCGATGATCGCCTTTCCCGTATCGCCCAGCCAGAGTTCAAGATAGGGAACTTCCTTGTAGGCGTCGAAGAAGGTGACGCTTTCGTCCTTAATCTTGACAGAGATCGTGAGCAGCTTCTGCAGCGAGACCGCGCAGAAGGCGCCCATCATGAACAACGCGCCATGGGCGAAATTGACCACGCCGAGCGTGCCAAAGACCAGGGTCAGGCCCAGGGCGATCAGGGCGTAGGCCCCGCCCTTGTCGAGCCCGTTGAGAAGCTGGAGTACGAACGTATCCATCGGGTTGCGCCGGTTGTCTGTAGGATATTCCGAATGTGCCCGTCGCCTGAGGCGGCCTTGACAGGAAGGACCCTGCACTGCCACCGCCCCCACGAAACGGGAGACGGCCAGGACACGTGAGAGACGGTCGCCATGCCCGCGCGCGCCCGAGGGGCGAAACGCGCCAGCACGGCGACCGACCGGTCTTGTCGGCTTGTTAGCTGCAGGTGCCGAGTTCGCCGCCGAAGATCGTCGGGTCGTAGGTAACGGCCTCGGCCGGAACTTCCTTGACGACCTTGAGCAGATCGAACTGGCTCGACGGCGCTTCGTTGCCGCGCACCACAAGAACGTTCTTGAAGCACTGGTGGTCAGCGCCGCGGTAGAGCGTCGGGCCGTTGCCCATGCCGTCGAACTCGAAGTCCTCAAGGGCCTTGATCACTTCACACGGATAGAAGGTGCCCGCACGCTGGCAGGCATCCGCATAGAGGATCGTCTGGACATAACAGGTGTGGGCCGCCTGGGACGGCGGGAAGCCGTATTCCTGACCGAAGGACTTCACGAAAGCCTGCGAGGCCTCGTCCTGCAGCGACCAGTTCCAGTTGGTGGTCCCGAGAATGCCCTTGATGCTCTCCCCCGCACCCTGCGCCATCAGACGCGAGAACAGCGGCACCACGATCTCGAACTGCTTGCCGTTGACCTGCTTGTCGCGCAGACCGAACTGGACGGCCTGGGTCAGCGAGTTGACCATGTCCTTGCCGTAGTGGTTCAGGATCAGGACATCCGCGCCGGAGTTCAGAACCGGAGTGATGTACTGCGAGAAGTCACCCGCGCCGAGCGGTGTGCGCACGGCGTTGACGGTCTCCCAGCCGAGCGCCTCGGTGGTGTTCTTGATGGACTCTTCCTGCGTCCAGCCCCAGGTGTAGTCGGCGGTCAGGTGATAGGCGCGACGATCGGTGCCCATCTCTTCCTTCAGCACCGGGCCGAGCGCGGCGCCCGACATGTAGGCATTGAAGAAGTGGCGGAAGCCGTACTTGCGCTTGTCCTTGCCGGTGGTGTCGTTGGAATGGGTCAGACCGGCCATGAAGATGATGCCCATCTCCTGACACAGAGACTGCACCGCCACGGCCACGCCCGAGGACGAACCGCCGGTGATCATGATCGCGCCGTCCTTTTCCACCATGCGCTTGGCGGAGGAACGGGCCGCATCGGACTTGGTCTGCGTATCGCCGGTAACGAACTCGACCTTCTTGCCCAGAATGCCGTTCCCTTCCAGGGCGAGCGGCTTCATGGTGTTGAGCATGCCGCCGTCGCCTTCGCCATTGAGGTGCTTGACGGCGAGCTGATAGGCACGCAGTTCGTCCGCGCCCTCATCGGCATAGGCGCCGGTCTGGGGCACGTTGAAGCCGAGCGTGACAGTGCTCTTGTTGGTCGGATCGTTCGCAAAATTCTGAGCCCAGGCGCCCCGCGTAAAGATCGTCGGCGTGGCGAGGACGAGGCCGGAAGCCGCAGTCGCCTTCAACAGGCTACGACGGTTCACAGACGTGAAATTATCTTTCATGAATTCCTCCCGAAAGGCATGAATGCCGGTTTCTGCGCCGTGCCGCCCTATCGAATTCCTCCAAACCGATAAGGCGAAGCCCCTCCAGGCCAGAGCGCAGAGGCCCAATACATAATTATTTTTGGTAGGGGGTCGCAATACGACCTTTGGTGCGCCCCAAGTCGTACAACCGGATAAACTCTTATACTTTACGCTTAGCAGCAGCTTTATATTGCGCCGCCTTCAGAAATATACCGCATTGCATCAATTCTCTCGGGCATTCACACGACGATTTTCTTCATACCTTTTATCGAGAGGATATAGGCAACAAGTTAAGCTTAAGCTGGCGCTGCCGCCTGAAATCGTACCCTACGTCGCCTCTACCCTGACCGACGTCAGGAGACGGATCGGCTCGCCATCGAGATAGGCCTCCAGGTCCTCCACGGTCTCGCGATAGAAAACGGAATAGGTCTCCCGCGTGACGTAGCCCAAATGCGGTGTCATCAGCAGATTGGGGGCGGTGTGCAGCGGGTGGCCGGCTGGCAGCGGTTCCTCGTCATAGACATCTATGGCCGCCCCTGCGATCTGGCCATCGGCCAGCGCGCCGATCAACGCCATCGTATCGACGATGCCTGCGCGCGACGTGTTGATGAGCAACGCGTCGCGCTTCATCAACCCCAGTTCCCGCGAACCGATCAACCCACGCGTGCGCGGCGAAAGACGGGTGTGGATCGTGATGAAATCGCTGTCAGCCAACAGCTCGTCGAGGCTCGCCGTACGCCTTACCCCGACATCGGCACAACGCACCGCACTCAGGTTCTCGCTCCACGCCATGACGTCCATGCCGAACACCTTGCCGAAGGCAGCCACCTGCGAGCCGAGACGGCCAAGTCCGACAATGCCGAGCGTCGCCCCACGCAGATCTCGCCCAACGCCCGTCTGCCAGTCACCGATACCCATCGAGCTCACTTCCGGGGCCAGATTGCGCGCCGCCGCGATGATCAATCCGAAGGCGAGTTCCGCGGTCGCATGCCCCGGCGAATGCGTGCCGCACACGAGGATGCCGGCGGCCTCTGCGGCCATCAGATCGATTGCCGCATTGCTCATTCCCGTGGTCACGATCAATTTGAGATTGGGCAGGCTGGAGATCACCTCAGCCGGAAAGGCCGTGCGCTCCCGCATGACGCAAATCACGTCGTAAGGTTGCAGCTCCGCGACCACATCATCCGGTCCGACGAAAGGCGAGCGATAGGTGGTGACCTGTGCCCGCTCCTCCACTCTGCTCCAGTCGGCGAATTCACGGGCAACGCCCTGAAAATCATCGAGAACCGCAATACGCATGAGACAGTCGCCTCCCCCGGCTACCACATCATTCGTCGATACAACGAAATCCGCGCGCCGACCAGAGGCAGCACTCAAGAAAAATACAATCAGGGATTGTACGCTCGTTGTCAGCTCAGCAGCATCGACACCCGGTTCTGATAGGCGGTGGCGACATGTTGCCGGGTCGCCCTTTCGGCGGCATCGGGATTGCGCGCGGCGATGGCCTCCACGATATCCTCGTGTTCCTGGATCGATTGCGCGCCGCGCTCCGGCAATGACAGGGTGGTGCCTTCGATCAGGGCCATATGCACCCGCATGGTATCGAGCAGCTGGTTGAGATAGCGATTGTGCGAGGAACGGTGAATGACGCGGTGGAAGCGGCGGTTGATCACGGCCAGCTCCACCGGCCTGTCGACCATGGCGCGCCCCTCTTCCACGAGCTTGCGCAAAAGGGCGATTTCCTGCGGAGCGGCATGAAGCGCCGCACCGCGCGCCGCCGATCCTTCCATCACCTCGCGCGCAGCATAAAGCTCGCCGATCTGGTCGTAATCAAGCGCCGCGACGACACATCCGCGATGCGCATTGTGCGTCACCAGCCCCTGCGCCTCCAGGCGGCGCAGGGCCTCGCGGACAGGCGTTCGCGATGTGCCGAAACGCTCCGCCAGGCGCGACTCGCGCAAGGCGTCGCCGGGACCCAGCTCGCCCTGTTCGATGGCGTCGATCAGGCGGTCATAGAGGCTTTCGGGATTGGCTGGCGTGCTCGTCATGGCGACAATGTATACGATTGTTCGCGGTTTCGGAAAGCCAAACCGCACCCATCCGGCCTTGCCTGTCCCAAAGCGTCGCTCAGGACCTTTTGTCTCGGTTCGCCACCTCATCCGCCATGCGCCGCAACTCGCCTTTCAGGACCTTGCCGTAGGTGTTCTTGGGCAATTCCTCCAGAAAGATATAGTGCCTGGGACGCTTGAAGCGCGCAATCTGCGAACGGCAATGGGCATCGAGCTGGTCCGGCTCAAGCCCCTCCTCCTCCATGGCGACGACGAAGGCGACGACCTCCTCGCCCCATTCCGGCTCCGCCCGCCCGACCACGGACACCTCCCGCACCCCGGCGCAGGTCAGCAACGCCTCCTCCACCTCACGCGGATAGATATTGGTGCCGCCGGAAATGATCACATCCTTCGAGCGGTCCTTCAGCGTCAGATAGCCGTCCTCATCGAGCGCACCGAGATCGCCGGTCCAAAGCCAGCCGTCGCGCAGGGTCGCGGCGGTCGCAGTGGGGTTGCGCCAGTAGCCCGCCATGACGGATGCGCCGCGCACAAGGATCTCGCCCGTCTCGCCCGCGAAGACCGGATGCCCGGCCTCATCGGCCACCCGCACCTCAACGCAGGAATGCGCCAGCCCCACCGAGCCCAGCCGCTCCCGCCAGCGCGGATGGCTCCGCTCCGCAATCGTCTCGCGCGACAGGGCGGTGATGGTCATGGGGCTTTCGCCTTGCCCATAGATCTGGACGAAACGCGGTCCGAACTGCGCAACCGCCCGCTCGATATCGGCCACATACATCGGCCCGCCACCATAGACGATGGTTCGAATGCCTTCGCCGTCATAGCCCGAACGGGCGGCGTGATCGCAGAGCCTGCGCACCATTGTCGGCGCGGCAAACATCGACACATTGCCGATGCGCGGCGCCAGATTGGCGATTTCGGATGGATCGAACCCGCCGGAGACCGGCACCACGTGACGCGCACCGCGCAGCACATGCATGAAATTGTAGAGCCCCGCGCCATGCGACATGGGCGCGGCGTAAAGCGCGGCATCCTCGCGGTGGACCGCATCAACATCCACGAAATAGGCAAACACCATGGCGTGCAGGTTGGCGATCGTCAGCATCACCCCCTTGGGACGTCCCGTCGTGCCGGATGTGTAGAAGAGCCAGGCGAGATCCTCCTCGCGCATCGGATGCGGGACATCCATCGCCGTGTGGCGCGGCAATTCTCCTGCGAGAATTTCGGGCGTCACGACGCTCGGCCCCTCTCCACCCAGCAATGACGCAATGTCTGCGCGCGCGTCATCCACGAAGACAACACGCGCCTGCGCATCGTCAACGATATGGGCCGCCTCGCTTGGATGAAGCTTGTAATTGATCGGAACCGCCACCGCGCCGGCGAACCAGATGCCGTAGAGCAGCTCCAGATAGGTCGGGCTGTTCGCCATAAAAAGCGCCACCCGATCCCCGGGCCACACGCCCCATTCCTCCCGCAACGCCTTCGCGATGCGCCCGGCCCGCTCGGCGAACGCGCCATAGCTCGCCACCACCTCCACGCCGTGCAAGAGCGCCGGCGCATCGGGCGCCTTGCGGGCGCTGCGCAAGAGCCACTCCGCCGGGTTCACCGCCCCGCCTCACGGCCGGGATCAACCGAAAAACGATGCCACACTGCCTTCACCTCCCCCCAAGGTCACCAACCAAAGGACAGATTGCACGCAAAAGCCCTCCCCGCAAACGGGAAGGGCTTCGCTACGGCTCAAAAAGCGCTGGAAACGGTCAGATCACAGCCGAGATGGCGGTGTTCAGCTTGTCGACAAGCTCGCCGATCTGGTCGTCCGAAATGATGAAGGGAGGGGCCAGAAGAATGTGATCGCCCTGACGACCATCGATCGTGCCCTGCATCGGATAGCAGATGAGCCCGGCCTCAAAGGCTGCCTTCTTGATTTTGGGCGCAATGCCCAATGCCGGGTCGAACGTCGCCTTGGAATCTCGCTCCGCAACCAGTTCGACGCCGCGAAACAGGCCGCGCCCGCGAATATCGCCCACATGAGAGTGCTGGCCGAAGGCCTCGCGCAGGGCCGCATCGAGTTTTTCGCCCTGCGCACGCACATGGGCCAGCAGATCGCGCTCATCGAGCGCGCGCACCACCGCACAGGCCGCAGCCGCCGCCGTGGGGTGGCCCATATAGGTGTGCCCGTGCTGAAAGAAGCCGGACCCGGCCTCGATCGCCGCATAGATCTTGCCCGAGCACAGCATCGCGCCGATGGGCTGATAGCCCGCGCCAAGCCCCTTGGCGATGGTCACGATATCGGGCGCGATCCCATCCTGTTCGCAGGCAAAGAAGGAGCCCGTCCGCCCCATGCCGCACATCACCTCATCGAGGATCAGCAGCACCCCATAGTGATCGCAGATCTCGCGGATGCGGCGGAAATAGCCCTCCACGGCGGGCAGCGCCCCGGCGGTGGCGCCGACCACCGGCTCAGCAATGAAGGCCATGACCGTGTCCGGCCCGAGCCGCTCGATCTCCGCCTGCAATTCGTTGGCCGCGCGCTGACCGTAGTCGAAGGCGCTCTCACCCTCTTCGCGATAACGGTATTCGTAGCAGGGCGCGATGTGGGAGGTTTCCACCAGAAGCGGCTTGAACTGGGTCCTCCGCCATTCGTTGCCCCCCGCGGCCAGTGCCCCCAGCGTATTGCCGTGATAGCTCTGACGCCGCGCGATCACACGGTGGCGCGACCCTTGCCCGGTTTCCAGACAATACTGACGGGCGAGCTTGATCGCCGCCTCCACCGCCTCTGACCCGCCGGAGACCAGATAGACACGGTCAATGCCGTCGGGCGCATGAGCGATGAGCCTGTCGGCCAGCTCCTCCGCCGCTTCCGACGTGAAGAAGCCGGTATGGGCAAACGCGATCTTGTCGACCTGCGCATGGATGGCCGCGCGCACATCCGGATCGGAATGCCCGAGACACGACACCGCCGCGCCACCGGAGCCGTCCAGATAGCGTTTGCCGGACGTGTCGATGATGTAGCAGCCATCGCCGGTCTGCGCGATCGGAGGCGACAGGCGTGTGGATCGCCCGAAGATATGTCCGCTCATTGTCTTCCCGCTCTCAGGTGCAGCCGGGTTCGACCTGTCAGCCCGCTCGCACGACGAACACCGACTGTGCGGCGTGGCGCACGACGCGGGCCGCATTCGGGCCCAGGAGGTAATCCTTGAGTTCCGGCCTGTGCGACGCCATCACGATGAGATCGCAATCGAGCCGGTTGGCCGCTTTCATGATCTCGTCATAGATCGTGCCATGGGCGACGTGCCCCTTGGCTTTCCTGGCCTTTGGATGACCGGTGATGAAGTCGGACATGCTCTTCTTGGCCGCTGCCAGCGCCTTCTTTTCATACTCTTCCGGAAAGAAGGACCCCACGATCGACATGGAGAAAGTCGGCACCACGGTCAGGAAATGCAGTTCAGCATTGGCCGCAGCCGCCAGATAGGCCGCATCTTCCAGCACCGTCTCGCAGGTCGACATCTCAGTCAGATCGACCGGGACAAGTATCCGATTGTACATAGCGCCCAATACTCCTCAGAACGCCGGAACGGTCTGGCGTCGGCGTTGCATCATGATAACCAGCGCCAACAGCAGCAGCGCCGGAATGTAGAAGATTTCCTTGTGCATCCGCTCCGCATCAAGTTCGACAAGCGCGATCTCCACAGGCATATCGCCGTAGAAGTCATAGTCGGACAGCGCCTGGAAATAGGTCGTTCCGGGGAACGGCTCCTCCAGCAGGGCCTTGCCATCTTCCATCATCACGACAATGCCCGCGCGCTTCAGCCGCTCTGCGCCATCTCCGGGCGCGCCGAGAGGCACCAGCAATGTCCGCGTGTAGAGCTTGCCCGTGTCGAAATTCGGACCGGCCACCACAAAACGGATATCGCCGTCCGCAGGCATATTGCCGGCCATCTCCACCACGCTTGAACCGGGCCGCTCGTCAAATGGCGGCTGCACGAGGTCCAGCCAGAAGCCCGGACGGAACAGCGTGAAGGCGATCAGAAGCAGCGCCGCCGTCTCCCAGAGGCGATTGCGCGTGAAGAAATAGCCTTGTGTCGCCGCCGCAAACAGCATCATCGCGATCACCGCAACGCCAAAGATGAAGACCGCCTTGACCGGGCCGACATCGATGAGCAGCAGCTCCGTGTTGAACAGGAACATGAACGGCAGCAGTGCGGTCCGGATATCGTAGGCAAAGCCCTGCACACCGGTGCGGATCGGATCGCCGCCGGAAATGGCGGCAGCCGCGAAGGCTGCCAGACCGACAGGTGGCGTGTCATCGGCCAGAATGCCGAAATAGAACACGAAGAGATGCACCGCGATGAGCGGCACGATCAGGCCCTGACTTGCGCCCACCGACACGATGACCGGCGCCATCAGCGAGGACACCACGATGTAGTTCGCCGTGGTCGGAAGTCCCATGCCGAGGAGCAGAGACATGACCGCGACCAGCACCAGCATGAACATCAGGCTGCCGCCCGACAGGAACTCCACGAACTCGCCCACGACCTGATGCAGGCCGGTCAGCGAAACCGTCCCGACGATGACACCCGCCGCCCCCGTGGCGACACCGATGCCGATCATGTTGCGTGCGCCTGAGATCATGCCCTCGACAAAATCAGCCCAGCCTTGCTTGAAGCCTTCGGTGAACGCGCCCTGACCGCGCATCATCCGTTTCAGCGGATGCTGGGTCAGCACGATGAAGATCATCGCCATCGTCGCCCAGTAGGCCGACAGCGTCGGCGACAGGCGTTCGATCAGGATGCACCAGATCAGGATGACGATCGGCAGGATGAAGTGAAAGCCGGTGATCGCGACATCCCAGGGCCGCGGCAACACCTCGATCGGCGCGTTGGGATCATCGGGCTCCAGATCGGGATGGCGCGCGGCGGCCGACAGGAGCGCCAGATAGGCAACGAGGAACATCAACGCCGCGCTCATCAGCCCCATTCCGGGAACCGCCACCTTGATCCAGCCGAGCACGTAATAGACGCCAATGGCGATGACGCCGACGAAAATGAAGCCGAACAGGACATTGGCGAGCCGGGTCGCCAGCGTTCCGACGCGGCTCGGCCGCGGCAACCCTTCCAGCCCCAGCTTCAACGCCTCAAGGTGCACGATATAGACGAGCGCAATGTAGGAGATGATCGCCGGCAGGAAGGCATGTTTGATGAGCTCGGGATACGAGATCCCGGTAAATTCCGAAATCAGGAAGGCGGCAGCGCCCATCACCGGCGGTGTGAGCTGCCCGTTGGTGGAAGAGGCCACTTCCACGGCGCCGGCCTTTTCCGGCTTGAAGCCGGTGCGCTTCATCAAGGGAATCGTAAACGTGCCGGTCGTCACCACATTGGCGATGGAGGACCCGGAATAAAGGCCCGACAGCGCGGAGGCGACCACGGCCGCCTTGGCCGGACCGCCGCGCAAATGACCGAGCAGCGCGAAGGCGAGCTTGATGAAGTAGCTGCCTGCCCCCGCCTTTTCCAGAAGCGAGCCGAACAGCACGAACAGGAAGATCATCGACGCGGAAACGCCGAGCGCCACACCGAAGACGCCTTCCGTCTGCATCCAGTAGTGCCACATCGCCTTGGAGAAGGACGCCCCCTTCCACATGATCGCTTCCGGCATGAAGGAGAGATGGCCAAAGAACACGTAGAAGACGAAGACGGAGGCGACGATGACCAGAGGCAGCCCGAGAGCGCGGAAAACCGCAATCGCCAGCGAGACCATGCCGATCGCGGAAAAGACCAGATCCGCGGTGGTCGGCAGACCGGCGCGCCCTGCAATATCGACCTTGAAATACAGCAGATAGAGGCAGGACGAGGCGCCAATGATGGCCAGCACCCAGTCATAAAACGGCACCCGGTCGCGCGGGCTGGACCTGAACAGAGGATAGGCCAGCATCGCCAGGATGATGGCGAATGCCAGATGGATCTGGCGGGCTTCCTGACTGTTGAAGACGAAATTCAGGCCCGTCTTGTTGGCAAGGAAATAGGGAACGCTCGACGCGATATAGATCTGGAAACACGACCAGATGAACGCGATCGACAAGATCACCTTGCCCGCGAAACCGGCCGCGTTGCGCGAACCGGTCTCCACTTCGGCAACCATCAGGTCAACGTCGGCCGCATTCGCCGACGATCCGTCATCAGGAGGCGAAGCTGCACCGGCGCCCCGGGCCTCCGGCTGAGGCTCCGGACCGTCCTGATGGGGTTTGCGCGTCTTCGGGTCGCGGTTTTCGGGCGTTTCGTTGTTCATCTGCACCTCCTGTCGCCTGGCCTTGGTGAGAGAGCCAGACGAACCGGCCGCGCCTTGCGCTTGACCGGCAGTCCCCGTTTTATGTCGTCAAAACAGCCTCGCGACCGCGGGCGCATATCCCGCGGGTCGCTCAAACCGCCGAGCGGCCTCAATTGCGGCCGCGCTCCTTGCTGCGCCTGACGGCGCGGCTCCGGCAACACGCAATCGCCACCGCCGTTTTTCCAGGCGCCCGCCATGCGTGAGAAGGCCGGATACAGCTACTTGATATCCTCGAAGGCAACGAGGACGAGTTGGCCACGATGCGGACGCGCCTTGCGACGCCGATGCAGCCTCCCTGAACCAGGACCGGCCGCAAAGGTGACATCCCCGACTTCCCGTCAACGCCCCCAGCTTCCCGCGCCCAAGTTCCCGCGCCCAAGTTCCCGTTTAGCGTATGTGCCTACCGGGATACTCGCAAGACGATAGTTGCCTTTGACCGTCGATCCAACAAGGTTCCGGCACCACAGGCCGCCCGCGACACGCGCCCCGCTCAAATGCGAGGCCTCGATCCGCCCTGCAACGGCAGCCAGATCCACAAGCACCCCATGGACCAAAGCTTTCCATAAAGCCTGACGCCCAAAATAGAAACATGCGTATTTTTCTGCAAACGATACAAAACGAATGTATTTTGCCTTCTTGGGAGGCACCATGGGTCAAACGTCATATTCCGCCGCAGAGCTTCGCGCGCGATTGAGCCGTGTCGTTGAGGGCGGGCCGCGCCAGCTCGCCGCTTTTGCGGCCTGGGTGCTCGACAACTATCAGGAAGTCGCGTTCCGCTCGCTGCGCTCCACCGCCCGGGCGGCCAGGGTGAACCAGAACTCCGCTGTCCGCCTCGCCAAGACGCTGGGTTATTCCGGATACGATTCGTTTCGCAGCGACATTCAATCCGCCCTGCGCGAAGGCGTTGTCCCCTATTCGGCCCGCGCCCGCGCACTGACCGAAAGCGCAGGTGGGGGCACCCTGCAAGCGCTCCGCGACGCCAGCAGCACCAACATGGCCGCGGCCTTTTCGCCCGAGATGCATGTCGCCCTGACGGCCTGCGCGGAGGCGCTTGTGAAGGCGCGCCGGATCTACTGCATCGGCGTCAGGAGCTGTTACTCCGTTGCCCATTACTTCTGCTATGTGGGCGCCATGGCCTTCGCCAATGTCACCCACACCCCGCCGGACCCCGGCTCGATCCTGGACATGATGTCGGATGTCGGCGAGGACGACATGGTGATCGCGGTCAGCTATGCCCACTATTCCTGCGAGGTGGTACGGGGCGTGAATATCGCGCGGGACTGCGGCGCGCGCATCATTGCCATCACCGACAGCATGGCCTCACCGATCGCCCGCGGCGCATGGCATGTGGTGCCCTTGCCGATGCAGGGTCCGCATTTCATGCCATCCCTTTCCCCCGCCTTCGCGATCATCGAATTGCTTCTTGCGGAAATGGTGTTGCGCTCCCCCGGAGCCGAGCAGCGCGTCCACGCCTTCGAGGAGCGGATCAAGCGGTTCGGCGGCTTTCTCCTGATGGACGAGCCGATCTCGGACTGACCGCCCGAAACGACAAAGCCCGCCGCGATGAACACGGCGGGCTTGCGTTTTCTTCAACGATCGCAGGAGGAAATTACATCCAGCCGCGTTCCTTGTAGTACTTGATCGCACCCGGGTGCAGCGGCGCGGAGAGACCGTCCTTGATCATCTCCTTTTCCTTCAGGTTCGCGAAGGCCGGGTGGAGCTTCTTGAAGTCCTCGAAGTTGTCGAAGACGGCCTTCACGACCGTGTAGACGACATCGTCGGAAACATCGGCGGAGCTGACGAAGGTCGCGCCCACACCAAAGGTGGTGACGTCCTCATCCGTGCCCTTGTAGGTGCCGCCGGGAATGGTGGCGACACGGTAATAGGGGTTGTCGGCAACCAGCTTGTCGATGGTCTCGCCGGCAACGGACACGAGCTTCACGTCACAGGTGGTGGCGGCCTCGGTGATGGCGGCGGCCGGGTGACCGATGGTGTAGATCATCGCATCGATCTTGCCGTCGCAAAGGGCCTGGGCCATTTCCGAACCCTTGAGCTCGGCCGCAAGCGCGAAATCGTCCATCTTCATGCCATAGGCATCCATGACGACTTCCACCGTCGCGCGCTGGCCGGAACCGGGATTGCCGACATTGACCTTGTGCCCCTTCAGGGCCTGGAAGCTGTCAATGCCACTATCGGCACGCACGATCAGCGTGAACGGTTCGGCATGCACGGAGAACACGGCGCGTTCTTTCTCGAAGGGGCCCTGATCGGCAAACTTCGAGGTGCCGTGATAGGCATGGTACTGCCAATCGGACTGAGCGACGCCGAATTCCAGCTCACCCGCGCGCACGGTGTTGATATTGTAGACCGATCCACCCGTCGATTCCGCCGAACAACGGATGCCGTGGGTCTTGCGCTCCTTGTTCACCAGACGACAGATCGCGCCACCGGTGGGATAGTAGACGCCGGTGACACCGCCGGTGCCGATCGAGATGAACTGCTGTTCCGCGGCCTGCGCACCGCCAGCAAGGGCAAAAGCGACAACGGTCGCGAACATGGCCTGACGTCGGTTCATTGCTACCTCCGGTTTGTTTGTTAGGCAGATTTCAGCGAAGGGCACATAGAAACAGACGTATTGTTTTTGTCAACAATTGAGAACGTCTGTTTTCCTGGCAGGCAACCATTCTGCGAAACTCTGCCGGATATACCGGACAAAGCCTTGACGTTTCTTGCAAGCCCTTGGAGATGACGCGTCCTTATCGCCGGCTCAGACAGCGCCCGCGACACGGTCCTTGCGCAAGGCCTTGCGAAGCTCCGCGGTCTCGTCCGCCGAGACTTCGCCCGCGGAGCTCACCACAACGCCGAAAAGCTCTGCCGCGGCCTGTGCCGTGTAGCGCTCCAACCGCACGTCTTCGCCCACCAGCGCCGGGTCCCGGTCCAGTGGATCGCCATATCCGCCGCCGCCCGGTGTGCCGACCCGCACCCGGTCTCCCGGTTTCATCGGGATATCCTGTGCCTTTGAAAGATGTGCGGGCACGAGGGCCTCGCCATCCTGATAGACGGTCACGGAGTTCGGCATGCCGTCCCTGCCACCGAGCGCGCCTTGCGGCCCGAAGCGCCCATGATCCATGACAAAGCTCGCGGTGGCATGACCGCGGCGCAACTCGATCTCGTAATCGAGCCCGAAGCCGCCACGATGGGCCCCGGCCCCGCCCGATCCCTCGCGCAGCGCATAGCGGTGATAGAGAACGGGAAACTGCTGCTCCATGATTTCCACCGGCGGGGCCTTGGAGATACCGATGGTCGAGCAACCATTCGTCAGCCCGTCATGGTCGCTGTTGCCCCCATAGCCGCCGCCGGAAATCTGGTACATGACAAAGCCGCGCCCACGGTCCGGATCGTGCCCGCCCAGCGCGAAATTGCCGGAACTTCCTGCAGGCGCCGCTGTCACCCGGTCGGGCAGCGCCTCGACAAGCGCGGCGAAGACAGCTTCCGCGATGCGTTGCGAAACCTCAGCCGCGCAGCCTGAGACGGGGCGCGGATAATGGGCATCGAGAAAGGTGCCTTCCGGCGTCTTCACGTTGAGCGGTTCAAACGCGCCCGCGCTGATCGGCACATCGGGAAAGATGTGGCGCATGGCGAGATAAACGGAGGACAGCGTCGTCGCCAGAACCGAGTTCATCGGCCCGATGCAGGGCTTGGAGGACCCTTCGAAATCAAAGACAAGTTCGCCGTCCTTGGCGGTAATCGCCAGACGGATTTCCAGCGGCTCATCGACCACGCCGTCACTGTCGACATAGGCCGTTGAGCGATAGGTGCCTTCGGGGATGAGGCGGATATTCGCCCGCATCTGATCCGCAGCCCGGCGGCGCAATTCATCGATGGCCTCCGCCACCACGTCATCGCCGTAACGGTCGAGAATGCGCCCCAGACGCTTCTCGCCCACGAGAAGGGCCGCCGCCTGCGCCTTCACATCGCCGATGCGCTGCTCGGAAACGCGGATGTTGGAACAGATGATCGAATAGATTTCCGTATCCAGCACACCCTTCTTGAAGAGACGCACCGGAGGAAGCCGCAAGCCTTCCTGTTCCACCGAGGTCGCGGACGCCGAAAACCCACCCGGCACCGCGCCGCCCGTATCCGGCCAGTGGCCGGTGTTGGAGAGCCAGCAGAAGATCTCGCCGTTTCGATAGAACGGCATGGCGAAGCGCACATCCATCAGGTGCGTGCCGCCCAGATAAGGATCGTTGACGATATAGATATCGCCGGGCTCGGGAGCAGCCACGGAACCTTGCGCGATCATCTCGATCAGCGTGCGGGTGGAATATTGCATCGTGCCGACAAAGACCGGCAGACCGCCCGCGCCTTGTGCGATCAGCGAGCCGTCGCGCGCGGAGTAGATACCGTCGGACCGGTCGTTCGCCTCCGCGATGACGGGGGAGAACGCAGCGCGCGAGAAGCTCAGGTCCATCTCGTCGCAAACCTGCTGCAGGCCCGACTGGATGACGCTGAGAGTGATCGGATCGAGGCTCATGCGTCGTCTCCCCATGCGGCGGCCGCAAGCGTGATGATGATATTGCCGTCTGCATCCTGAACGGCCTTGTCTCCCGGCTCGATGACGATCGTTGTGTCCATTTGCTCCACGATGGCCGGGCCTTCGATCTCGGCATCGAGCGGCAGGTGATCGCGCCAGTAGACCGGCGTATCCATGAACTCACCGAACCACACCTTGCGAGATCCGGTCCGCGCGTCGTCCAGCTTCGCCTTGCGGCCCGCCGGATCGATGAGCAGCGAAAGATCGATCTCCTCGCGCCGCCCGATGACGGAGGTATTCACATTGACGAGGCTCGCCTTGATTTCCGGAAGCTCCACATGGAAGCGGTTGAAATAGGCCTCCTCGAAGAGCCGCTGAAGATCATCCACCGTGGGCCGATCGGTCTCGATGGGAACGCGCAGAAGGTGGGTCTGGCCGATGAACTGCATGTCGAGGGAACGGATCACCTTCACCTCGTCGATACGCACGTTTTCCCTTGCGATCAGGGCCCGGCCCTCCGCCAGTTGCTGGTCGAACAGCGCATGGACCATCTCGATGTCGAGAACACCAAGCGGCCTGTTGACCGTGTTGACGAAGTCGTGGCGAAGATCTGCAACCACACAGCCCAGCGCATTGGTGATGCCGGGGCGTGCGGGCACGAGAACACGCGGCACCCCCAGTTCGCGCGCGATGGCCGTGGCATGAAGCGGGCCTGCGCCGCCAAAGGCGAAGAGCGCGAAATCACGGGGGTCTTCGCCAAGGCTCACCGAGACCATGCGCACCGCATCCGCCATGCGCGTATTGGCGATGCGCAGCACGGCCGCCGCCGCCATGGTTGCATCCACGCCCAGCGGCTGCCCCAGTTTTTCGCCGAAGATCGCCTCGATATCGCCAAGCGACACCATGCCGGAGACCGAATTGAGCTTGTCCGGGTTCATCCGCCCGAGCAGCAGATTGGCGTCGGATATGGTCGGCTTCGTGCCACCGCGTCCATAGCAGATCGGCCCAGGCGTGGAGCCCGCACTTTCCGGCCCGACCTGAAGAAGCCCGGCCTCGGTCACCCGCGCAATCGACCCGCCACCGGCACCAACCGTGCGCACATCCACCATGGGAACATGGATCGGCATGGCATATTCGATCTCGATCTCATTCGAGACGGCAGGCTCCGCGTTGCGGATAAGCGCCACG
Source organism: Breoghania sp. (assembly GCF_963674635.1). Classification (NCBI taxonomy): domain Bacteria; kingdom Pseudomonadati; phylum Pseudomonadota; class Alphaproteobacteria; order Hyphomicrobiales; family Stappiaceae; genus Breoghania; species Breoghania sp. Next base: position 3,598,990 of record NZ_OY771475.1, on the reverse strand, counting down.
TCGGTGGAGGTGCCGCCCATGTCATAGGTCAGCAGGTTCGCGATCCCTGCCCGCCGGCCCGTGGTCGCCGCCGCCATGACGCCGGAGGCGGGCCCGGACATCACCGTCTTCGCCGCCTCGATGGCGACGCGCCGCGCCGACACCATGCCGCCATTGCCGTTCATCACCAGAACATCGTGGCGATAGCCCTCTTCGGCCAGCTGATCGGCAAGCCGCTCCACATAACGGCGCAGCAGCGGCTGCACGGAGGCATTGATCGCCGCCGTCACCCCACGTTCGAATTCGCGACTTTCGGACAAAAGCGCATGGCCAAGCGTGATGTTCTCGTTCGGCCAGATCTCCGCGGCGATCTCGCCCGCGCGAAGCTCATGGGCCGGGTTGGCATAGGCATGGAGAAAGTGGATGACCAGTGCCTCGCAGCCCTGATCGATGAGCGCCTTCAAGGCAGCCCGCAAGCCCTCCTCGTCGAGCGGCACGAGTTCACGGCCATCGGCGTCGTAACGCTCGGCCACTTCCAGGCGCAGATCGCGCGGGATGATCGGCACGAAGCGGCCTTTCATACCGTATGGATGGGGCCGGGTGCGCCGGCCAAGCTCCAGCACATCGCGGAAGCCCGCCGTGGTGATCAGCCCCGTCTTGCAGAGATTGCGTTCCAGAACCGCATTGGTCGTCGTGGTCGTGCCGTGAACGATGAGATCGAGGGCAGCGAGATCGGCCTCCGCGATATGCAGCGCCTTGAGGACGCCGAAAGCCTGATTGTCGAGCGTCGTCGGCGTTTTCGCCAGACGCACGCTGCGCGCGGCCGCATCGAACAGGACCAGATCGGTGAAGGTTCCCCCCACATCGACACCGGCCACCAGCGACTGGCGCTGGGCGGCATTCGGGGCGGCGGGATCGGCAGGGGCGGCCAGGGGCGACGCGCTCATGGATGGATCTTCTCGTTCAAGGGAGGAAAGTGAGGGGGCGGGGCACGCGAGCGCCCCCGCGAAACGGGCCTTTTTTTTCAGTGAGCTGCCTTTGCGGCGCGGATCGCGGCCAGCACCTTGTCGGGCGTTGCGGGCATGTGGCGAAGCCTCACCCCGCAGGCATCGGCGATGGCGTTGATGATGGCGGGCGCGGTCGGGATCAGGCAGTGCTCGCCCAACCCCTTGGCCCCATAGGGTCCGTGCTCGTCGCCGGTCTCAAGGATCAGCGTCTCGATTTCTGGCACGTCGCCGATGGTCGGGATCAGGTAGTCGTGCAGGTTCTCGGTGCGACCGGGAAGAAACTCTTCCATCAGCGCCAGCCCGATGCCCTGCGCCACCCCGCCATGAACCTGACCTTCCACCAGCAGGGGATTGATCGCCTTGCCGACGTCATGGGCGGCGACGATGCGCAGAAGCTTCACGGTACCCAGCGCAGTGTCGACCTCAAGCTCTACCATCTGTGCCGTCGTGCCGAAAACCGCGTAAGGATCGCCCTGCCCGTTTTCATCGAGCGGCGAGGTCGGCGGGTCGTAACTCTCCACCGCTTCCAGCACATATGTATCGTTGTCGGGAGAGAGCGCGGCGAGATCGATCACCCGTTCGCCCGCCGCATCGCGTGCGATGATCGTGCCGCCGGAAAGCTCAAGCGTTGCATTTTCGGAAACATTGCCGAGCCGCAGGATGCGGGCGCGCAGCGCCTCGCCGCAAAGCCGCGCCGCATTGCCGGTAATGAAGGTCTGGCGGCTGGCCGATGTCTTGCCCGCATCCGGCGTCACATCCGTGTCCGGCCCGACAAGCCGGAGCGCCGCGACGGGCAGACCGAGCGCGGTCGCGAAGATCTGGGTGATGACCGTGTTGGAGCCCTGCCCGATATCGATGGCGCCCTGATGCAGCACCAGCTCGCCCGCGCGGGTGAGCCCGGCACGGATCGTGGACGGGTTCGACATGGAGGTATTGCCGCAGCCATACCAGCCGCCCGCAACACCGACGCCGCGGCGCACCGCCCCCTTGGCAGACATATTGAAGGCCTCCGCCTCGGCAAGCGCGCGGGCCCAGTGCTCGCGAAGCGCGTCAAAGCACTCGGCGATCCCCATGCCCTGATTGAAAACCTGCCCGGTCACCGTCGGGTCGCCGTTTTGAAGTGCGTTCCTGCGACGGAATTCCAGCCGGTCCATGCCAAGCTTCAGGGCAAGCTCGTCGTAAAGCGGCTCCTGCGCCAGCGCCGATTGCGGAACGCCGAACCCGCGAAACGCCCCGGCAGGCGCGGTATTGGTGTGAATGCCCACACTGCGGGCGACGTAGTTTGGCGTGCGGTAGGGACCGCTCGCATGGATCGGCACACGGTTGGCGACCGTCGGCCCCCAGCTGGCATAGGCCCCGGTGTTGAAGGTGCCGTCGAATTCGACCGCCACGATCCTCCCGTCCGCATCCGCACCGATCTTCATGGAAATCCGGGAAGGATGCCGCTTGGTGGAGGTGGCGATGGATTCGCCGCGCGAATAGGTGATGCGCACGGGCTTACCCGTCAGCCAGGCCGCCAGCGCCACATAGGGCTGGGCGGTCAGATCGAGCTTGGAGCCGAACCCGCCGCCGACCGCAGTCGGCACGATGCGCACATCTTCTGCCGCAAGCCCCAGAAGCCCGGAGATCCCGTCGCGGTTCATGAAGGGCGCCTGCGTGCAGCAATGAACCTCCAGCCGGTCACCGCAACGCGCGGCATAGCCCGCTTCCGGTTCGATATAGCCATGCTCGATGAAGCCGGTGGAGAAAGCTCCTTCCACGACCACCGCAGCCCCCGGCATGGCGGCCTCAGGATCGCCGCGCTTGACGAAGCCGCGACACATGACGTTGTCCGCGCGGCTTTCGTGCAGATCCGGAACGTCTGTTGCCTCGTCCGGCACCAGCGCATGGGGGAGCGCGGTCCATGTCACGGGGAAGACGGCCGGATCCAGTCTGCTGACGAGATCGGCGTCACCGACAATGGCCGCCACCGCCTCACCCTTGAAGCGGGTCTCATGGTCCGCAAACATTGGCTGATCCTCAAAACCCGGAATCACACCGAAACAGTTCTTTCCCGGCACATCGCTCGCCCTCATGATCAGATCGAGGCCATTGGCCAGGCGGTAGGCTTCCAGATCGCCAAATTCGAAAGCCGCGCGGTGATACGGACTGCGAATGACGCGCACGACCAGCGCGCCAGCGGGCGCGACATCGTCGCCGAACCGCTCCGTGCCCGAAACCTTGGCAAGCCCGTCGATCCGCGCCATCGCCGTCCCGACGCCGCCCGGCGCAACCCCGCCCGTGCCGCCCGCGTCCATCACCGCATTGATGATCTTGCGATAGCCGGTGCACCGGCAGAGAACCCCGCCAAGCGCATCGCGAACCTCTTGCTCTGTGGGCTCCGGCGTCTCACGCAGAAGCGCAATCGCCGCCACCATCATGCCCGGCGTACAGATGCCGCATTGGGCGGCCTGATTGCGCTGAAAAGCGGCCGCAAGCGCCTTGCCCGTCGCATCATTGGCGACAAGCCCGGCCTGCGTTTCGATGCGCGCGCCTTCCACCTGACCAAGCGCGGTGGTGCAGGCGCAGACGGGAAGGCCATCGACCAGCACCGTGCAGGCCCCACAGTCGCCGGCATCGCAGCCGACCTTGACGTCCTTCGCCTGCGCCCTCTCACGCAAGGCGTGGGACAACCGCTCCATGGGCGAAGCGGTGACAGTGACCTGCGTCCCGTTCAGATGAAAGGTCACCGCACCGTCGGTTTCAACGTCGACCAGAGCCATCTCATGCCCCTCCCTTGGCAGCCGCGACGATGGCGCGGACCACGAGTTCCCGAACCGCCTCGCGCCGATAGGAAGCGGAGGCGCGCACATCATCGATGGGGGAGAGTTCCGCGAAAGGCTCATCGCATAGAAGATCGGAAAGCGCTGCCGCATCGGGCTTGCAGCCGACAAGCTTCGCCTCCAGCGAGCCAAGCCGCGCGGCGACCGCCGAGCATGACCCGACCGCAACGGCCGCGCGTGAAATCGCGCCGCCTGCATCGAGATCGAACGCCACCGCGACCATGGCGATGGAAATGACGAGATAACGCCGTGCGCCGAGCTTCAAGAAGGACGCGCGCGTGCCCGCACGATCCGGCACCAGAATGGCGGAAACGATTTCACCTGGCTCCAGCGCCACCTTGCGTACGCCGGTTATGAAATCGCGAAGCGGCAGAATGCGGGTCCCCGCACGGCCGGAAAGCTCGACGTCAGCATCGAGGGAGAGAAGTGGCGGCACGCCATCGGCGGCCGGAGAGGCATTGCACAGATTGCCCGCAATCGTGCCCGCATTCTGGATCTGGATGGAGCCGACCTCGCGGGCAGCGCCCCGCAAACCATCGAATTGCGCGGGCAGGTCCGTCTTCGCGATCTGCGCCCAGGTCGTCATCGCCCCGATGCGCCAGACGCCATCGCGACAAGAAATTCCGCACAGCGCCTCGATGCGACCAAGATCCAGGATAGGTTCCCCCACCGGGGAGCGCCCGAGTGACGGAAAGATATCCGTGCCGCCAGCCAGAATCCGTGCGGGATGATCTGCAATGCAGGCCAGTGCATCCTCTAGAGTTTGCGGTCTGTGAAAGTGCATTGTCTCCCTCAATGCATATCATTTGCATACTAACGAATTAGAGACGCAACGGCGGATGCGTGTCAAGCGGACGGAAAAGGCAGCGTTGCCTAAATTTTCAGCGCGCACTTTTGGTTTGCAGCTCTTGCTTTTTTCATTTGTATACTAACAATAATCGTCCGCAACGGCATTTGCCATCCCCCGTTCCCGGAGCAGCCCATGTCAGCCCCCAGCGCAAGCCCCGCCACAGACTGCGAAATTCCGATCCTGCTCGGCGCCCCCTCGCCTTTTGCCGTTCCCACCGGCTGCTTCGCCCTGCGGGTGACCGAGGTTCAGCACTATACGGACCGGCTGTTCCGCTTCCGGGTGTCGCGACCGCGCGAATTCCGCTTCCGATCCGGCGAATTCGTGATGATCGGGCTGCCCAATGCCGACAAGCCCGTCTTCCGCGCCTATTCCATTGCCAGCCCCTCCTGGGACGAGGAGCTGGAATTCTTCTCCATCAAGGTGCCGGACGGACCGCTGACCGAGCACCTGCAGAAGATCCGCGCGGGCGACACGTTGCTGATGCGAAAGAAGCCCACCGGAACGCTGGTGAATGACGCCCTCACCCCCGGAAAGCGGCTCTGGATGTTTTCGACCGGCACCGGCATCGCTCCCTTTGCAAGCCTCATCCGCGCTCCCGAAACCTACGAGAAGTTCGACACGCTCATCCTCACCCATGGCTGCCGCCTGATCGATGAGCTGAAATACGGGCAGGATCTCGTTGCCGCGCTGCGCGAAGACCCGCTGATCGGCGAACTGGTCGAGGGCCGGCTCATCCACTACCCGACGGTCACCCGCGAGCCTTTCGCCAATACCGGCCGCATCACCGATCTCATCACCTCCGGCAAATTGTTCGAAGACCTCGGCCTGCCCCGCATGGGCCCCGAGGACGACCGCGCCATGATTTGCGGCTCCATGGCAATGCTCAAGGACACCAAGGCGCTCTGCCTCAGCCATGGCCTTGAGGAAGGGGCAAACAACAAACCGGCGCAGTTCGTGGTGGAACGCGCCTTTGTGGACTGACACCGGACCGCACCTCCGTTACGGAAAACAGGCCAAATGACGCGATTTTCGCCATTCATGCCCAGCAAATCAGCGGTGACGCTGCGCAAAGTCCATTGACGACATTTTCCGAAACATGTTTGCATACTAACAAATGGAGGCATGAACCTTGTCTGTTGCTCCTGGCGAAACTGTTGCTGCTGGCAAACCGGAGAAGATCCGCTGCGACGCCTGCCCGGTCATGTGTTACATCGCGGCCGGACGCTCCGGCGCTTGCGACCGCTACGCCAACGAAGACGGCAAGCTGGTTCGGCTCGATCCGCTGAAGATCCTGGAAGGCACCGCGCAGAGCGGCGGCGAAATCGTGCCGTTCCTCGAACGCGAATGGGACGGTGAGATCGTTCCGGGGCCGGAAACCTTCGTCACCGCCATCGGCGCGGGCACGACCTACCCCGATTACAAGCCCGCCCCCTTCATTGTTGCATCCGAGATCGACGGCGTGGACATGGTCACCGTCGTGACCGAGGGCATTTTCAGCTATTGCGGCGTCAAGCTGAAGATCGACACCGACCGTCATCTGGGCAACGAATGCGCCCCCGTGCGCGCCGAAGGTGAGGTTGTGGGCCACGTCACCACGTCCGAATACGGCTCGCAGATGCTGTCGCTGGGCGGCGTCCACCATCTGACCGGCGGCTCCAAGAAGGAAGGCCGCGTCACCTGCGCCACCATGTTGGCGCTGTGCAACGGCGAGGCGGTCGACCTCACCATTGACGGCGGCTCCGACCTGACCGTTGAGGCAGGCAAGGCGCCCATCATCAACGGCGCATTGGAGGAACGCATGCGGGTCGGCTGCGGGTCGGCCACGGTCGGCATGTTCGCCTCGCAATGGAAGGGCCTGGTCGACGAGGTCGTCGTGGTCGATGACCACATCACCGGGGTCATGTCCGAACATCAGGCGGGCAAGGTCATTGGCTGGGAGCCGAGCGGCATCAGGATCAACGGCCGCCGCTCCACGCCGGGCCGCTATTTTCAGGTGGCCGAACCCGGCACCGGCTGGGGCGGAACGGACCTCACCGACCCGTTGAAGATCATCGCCGCCTTCGATCCCAAGACGGCGAAGCCCGGCCAGTCGCTCCTGATGGTGTCGACCACCGGCGAACACGCGGCCTATTACGAGCTTGATGAGAACCTCGTGCCTGTCGAGACGGAAATGCCGGAACGGCTCCTGCCGTCGGTGAAGCGCATCGAGGACAATTGCGAACCGGCACTGACATCGATTCTCTTCATGGCCGGAGCGGGCGGATCGCTGCGCTCGGGCGTTACGGAGCACCCCGTGGGCCTCACCCGCTCGGTGCAAAGCGCACTCACCTATGTCAGTTCCGGCGGCGCGCCCGTCTATGTCTGGCCGGGCGGCGGCATCACCTTCATGGTGGATGTGACCCGCCTGCCGAAAAACGCCTTCGGCTATGTGCCGACCCCGGCGCTTGTCGCCCCCATCGAATTCACCATGCGGGCCGACGACTATCGCGCGCTGGGCGGCCACATGGATTACGTCATGCCGCTTTCCGAAGCTCTTGAGGGCAAGACCGGGCGGCAGAACGACCACATCCTGAAAGGCCGCCGCGGGGTGAACCGCTCCGGCGACAACCCCTGGCCGCACGGCCCCGACAACTACCCCTGGAACAGGTCTGCATGATGACGGCACCGGTTCCATTCTCCCGCCCCACAGCCAGACTGATAGGCCAGCGCCGAAGGTTGCACCTGCAGCATGGGCCCATCGATCTCGTGATCGAGGCGGAAGGACCGGGAACCGAGGTCGCGCTTGCCTACGACCAGGCCCGAGCGGCCTTCGAAACAGTCCTTTGCGATCTCGTTGCCGAACTTCCCCTCTTGCGACAGGCGACCGGCGAATGCCCGCAAGGAACCATCGCCCGGCGCATGTATGCGGCCACCGCGCCCTTCCGGCCGGAATTCATCACGCCCATGGCAGCCGTTGCAGGAAGCGTCGCCGACCATGTTCTTGCCCATCTCACGCAAGGCCGGGATCTGGCGCGCGCCTGTGTCAACAATGGCGGCGACATCGCACTGATGCTCAATGAGGGCGCCTTTCGTGTCGGCATTTGCGAGGATCCGCAAACCGGCAAGCCCGGCGGCGTGATCACCCTCTCGCCCGAGCATGCCATTCGCGGCATCGCCACCAGCGGCTGGCGCGGGCGCTCCCATTCGCTGGGCATTGCGGATGCGGTTACGGTGCTCGCGTCTTCGGCAGCCAGCGCAGATGCCGCCGCCACCATGATCGCCAACAAGGTCGACCTGCCGGGCTCCCCTCTGATTGCGCGCAGCCGTGCATCCGACCTTGCCCCCGACAGCGATCTCGGCGACCGGCTCGTCACCACCGCCGTCGGCGCCTTGTCGCCCGACGAAATCAACCGGGCGCTGGCACGCGGCGAACGTGCTGCCGCCGATTATCATTCTCGCGGTCTTGTCGCCGCGAGCTATATTGGTCTGGCCTCGGAGAAAAAGATCGTTGACCGACAAGCGATCCTTGCGCCAACCGCCCCTTTGCACACCCCCATCGTGCCCCACAAGAGCGAACGTCACCGGGAGGAACCCGTCTGTGCCTGAACCGATCCTGCGCAAGCGCGCAATCATCGTCGAGGAAATCTACCACGAGGGCGGCCCCGTGGCCGACAAGCCAACCAAGCGCGCCGCCATCCTTGCCATCATCAAGAACCCGTTTGCGGGCGGCTATGTTGAGGACATCACCGGCTTCATGGACGATCTGAAGCCCCTTGCCCTGCAGATGACAAAGGATGTGGTCGATGCGCTGGGCGGCGATCCGCATCTGATCGAAGGCTACGGAAAGGGCGCGATCGTCGGCTCCGCCGGTGAACTTGAGCACGGCGCGCTCTGGCATGTGCCGGGCGGCTATTCCATGCGCGAAATCCTGCCCTATTCCAACGCGATCGTGCCATCGGCAAAGAAGGTCGGAGGTCTGGGTGCACGCCTCGATGTGCCGATCACCCATACCAATGCCTCCTTCGTGCGCTCCCATTTCGATGCCATGGAGGTCGGCATTCCGGACGGACCGCGCGCCGATGAGATCCTGCTTGCCCTGGTCATGACGACCGGCTCGCGCATCCATGCCCGCGTCGGTGGACTGAAGGCTTCCGAGATCAAGGGCGAAGACGGCCTGCGATAGACGGCACACGACCCGCGGTCGGTTTCGGAAAGAGGAGAAGTCCGAAACCGGCCGCCCCCTTGCAAAGGGCGAAAGGACACGGGAAACGTAGTTTCTCGAAGCCTGTCCGGTTTCCCATCCGGCGCACTCAGGCGTACACAGATATGCAGGCGTTGCGAAGCGGACAGAGACAAAACAAGAAGTCGGCAAGAAGCCGACGCTTCCAGCTCAACAGAACGGTCGAAAAGGCCGCGCATGCGACAACCAGAAAGAGGGACCTATGAAAAAGCTGATCACCACGGTGGCCCTGGCGGCCTCAGCCCTTGTTGCAGGAAGCGCGGCCATGGCCGCAGACAGCATCAAGATTGGCGATATCAATCACTACAAGCGCCTTGCCGCCTTTGCCGAGCCCTATCGCAAGGGCATCGAACTGGCGCAAAAGGAAGTCAATGACGCGGGCGGCCTGCTCGGCAGACCGATGGAATTCATCTTCCGCGACGATGACGGGAAACCGGGAGATGCGGTCAAGATCGCCGAGGAACTGATGACCCGCGACGGCGCGGTCCTGTTCTCCGGGGCGATCCTGTCCAATGTCGGGCTGGCCCTGTCCTCCTTCGCGGGCGAAAAGGGCTATATCTATCTCGCCTCCGAGCCGCTGGCCGATGATCTGGTGTGGGAGGCGGGCAACCGCTACACCTTCCGACTGCGCACCTCCACCTATGTGCAGGCCGCCCTTCTGGCCGAGGAGGCCGCCAAGACAGATGCGGTGAAATACGCCACGATCGCCCCGAACTACGCCTATGGCAAAGCGGCCGTGGAAGCCTTCAAGAAGAACCTCAAGGCGCGCAAGCCCGAGGTCGAGTTCGTCACCGAACAGTGGCCCGCGCTCTTCAAGATCGACGCCGGTGCGGAAGTGCAGGCCATCGAGCGCGCAAAGCCCGACGCCATCTACAACGTCACCTTCGGCACGGACCTGCAGAAATTCGTGCGCGAAGGCACCACCCGCGGCCTCTTCGACGGGCGCAAGGTTTACGGGCTGCTCACCGGCGAGCCGGAATATCTCGACCCGCTGGGCGATGAAGCCCCCGAAGGCTGGTTCGTGACCGGTTACCCCTGGTATGCCTTCACCTCCGGCCCGGAAAAGGCGTTTGTCGACGCCTATGAGGCCGCCTATCCGGGCGAAACGCCGAGGCTCGGATCGCTCGTCGGCTACATGACCGGCAAGAGCGTCGCCGCCCTGATCACCAAGGCCGGATCCACCGACACGGAGGCGCTTGTCGCAGCCTTTGCCGATCTGAAGGTCGATGGCCCGATGGGTGAGATCACCTATCGCGCGCTCGATCACCAGTCCACGATGGGCACCTATGTCGGCACCACCGCCCTTGAGGACGGCAAGGGCGTGATGGTGGACTGGTCCTACAAGGATCCGACCCCCTACATGCCGAGCAACGACGATATCAAGTCGATGCGCCCGGCCGAATAGGCGTCCGTTTCTCCGCCCGCCGCGCCACAGGTGTTGCGGCGGGCGCCCTGCCCCTTAAAGACACAGATCGAACGCTATGGGCCTTTTTGTTGCGCAGCTCCTGACCGGGCTTGCAAACGCCGCGGCGCTGTTTCTCGTCGCTTCCGGTCTCTCCCTCATCTTCGGCGTCACGCGTATCGTGAACTTCGCACACGGCTCCTTCTACATGCTGGGCGCCTATATCGGCGTGACCCTCATGGGGCTGTTGCCGGGCCATTTCGGCTTCTGGGGCTCGATCGTGATGGCTGGCCTCGTCGTCGGCCTGATCGGCGTCATCGTGGAAATCTGTGTGCTGCGCCCCATCTACCGCGCGCCGGAACTCTTCCAGCTGGTCGCCACCTTCGGCGTGATCCTGGTCATTCAGGATCTGACCCTCATGATCTGGGGCAGCGAAGACCGCCTCGGTCCGCGCGCTCCGGGGCTGAAAAAGGTCGTGCGCATCCTCGGTGAGCCGATCCCGCAATACGATCTGGCGCTGATCGCCATCACCCCCTTCCTGCTTTTCGGCCTGTGGTGGCTGATCACAAAGACCCGCGTCGGCATTCTGGTGCGCGCGGCGACCCAGGACCGTGAAATGGTCGGCGCGCTGGGCGTCAACCAATCCTGGCTCTTCACCGGCGTCTTCTTCCTGGGGTCCGCGCTCGCCGGCCTTGGAGGCGCGATCCAGTTGCCGAAGGGCGGCGCGGACCTGCTGATGGATTTCAACATCATCGCCTCGGTCTTCGTGGTCGTGGTGATCGGCGGCATGGGCTCCATCCCCGGCGCCTTTATCGCAGCCGTGCTCATATCCGTGCTCAATGTCTTCGGCGTCACCTACGTGCCGCAAAGCACGCTGGTGCTGATGTATGTGGTGATGGCGATCGTGCTGACCGTCCGCCCCTGGGGCCTGCTGGGCCGGGAGGAAAAGGTCGGCGAACATGGTCAGGTCGGCGAACCGCAGCGCCCGATCCGGCCCGCGGGCACAACGGGGCGCCTCCTGGTGGCTGGCGTCATCGCCGTCCTTGCCGCACTTCCGTGGATGGGATCCACCTTCCTGCAGGTGCTGGCGACCGACATCCTGATCTTCTGTCTGTTCGCGGCCTCGCTTCAATTCATCCTGTCCACCGGCGGGCTCGTCAGCTTCGGCCATGCGGTCTTCTTTGGCGGCGGGGCCTATGTTTCCGCGCTTCTGGTCACCTATTTCGACACCCCCATGGAACTGGCCTTCATGCTTGCCCCCTTCGGAGCGGGGCTTCTCGCCATCGGCATCGGCTGGTTCGTGATCCGCCTGTCGGGCGTCTATTTCGCCATGCTCACCATGGCCTTCAGCCAGCTTGTCTGGTCGCTCGTGTTCCAGTGGGGCGAGGTGACCGGCGGTGATGACGGGTTGGTGAATATCTGGCCGTCGCAATGGCTGTCTGGCACCTCCGCCTATTACTATTTTACCCTTGCGGTCTCCGTCGGCGGCATCCTGATGCTGCGCCACATCACGCATTCGCCCTTCGGCTACGCGCTGCGCGCAACCCGCGACAGCACCCGCCAGGCGGAAGCAACCGGCATGGACGTGAAGAAGATCCAATGGATGGCCTTCGTTGTGGCGGGTGTCTTTGCCGGCCTTGCGGGCGGGCTCTTCGTCTTCTCCAAGGGCTCGATCTTTCCTGACGAACTCGACATCGCGACGAGCTTCGATGCCCTGATCGTCGTCTTTCTCGGCGGCGTGAAGACACTGTCGGGCGCCGTCGTCGGCGCTGCCTTCATGGAGAGCGTCAAGGACTGGCTCACCCGCATGGAATACTGGCGTCTGATCCTCGGCCTCCTGATCATCGCGGTGGTGATCATCGCGCCGGACGGCATCGTCGGATCACTGCGCAAGCTGGGCGAGCGCACCGGCCTTGTGAAGGAAGAGGAGAGCGCGCGATGACCCCCGTTCTCAAGGTCCGCAACCTGACCCGCTATTTCGGTGGCCTGCGCGCGGTCCATGATGTCAGCTTCGACGTCGCCCCCGGTGAACTGAAGGCCCTGATCGGCCCGAACGGGGCGGGCAAGTCCACCTGCTTCAACATGCTGATGGGCCAGATCGCGCCATCCCGCGGCTCCGTCTCGCTGAACGGCGAAGACATCACCGGCCTGCCGCCGCGCACCATCTGGCGGCGCGGCGTCGGGCGCACTTTCCAGATCACCGGCACCTATCAGAGTATGACGGTGGCCGAAAACGTCCAGATGGCGCTGATTTCTCATCACCGCCGCCTGTTTTCCATGCTGCCCTATGCCTACAGACTTTACCGCGAGGAGGCGTTGGCGTTGCTGGATGTGGTGGGCATGGCGGACCAGTCGGAACGCGCCTGCGCGATCCTCGCCTATGGCGATCTGAAGCGGCTGGAGCTTGCCATCGCGCTGGCCAATGATCCCACCCTCCTGCTGATGGACGAGCCGACAGCCGGAATGGCTCCTCGCGAGCGTATCGCGCTGATGCAGCTGACCGCAGATATCGTACACGAACGGCGCATCTCGGTGCTCTTCACCGAGCATGACATGGACGTCGTTTTCGCCCATGCGCATCACATCATGGTCCTGAACCGGGGCGAACTGATCGCCGATGGCACCGCCGCCGAAGTGCGCTCCAACGCCAGGGTGCAGGAAGTCTATCTGGGCGGCGGCACACTCTTTGCGGCGGAGGGCCAGCAGCATGTCTGAAGAACCCATGCTCGAAATCGGCGGGCTCAACAGTTTCTATGGCAAGGCCCATATCCTCAACGACCTCGCCTTCTCCGTGAAACGCGGCGAGGTGGTCGCCCTTCTTGGCCGCAACGGCGCGGGCAAGACCACGACCATGAAATCGATCATGCAGCTCGTGCGCCCGCGCTCCGGCCATGTCCGCTTCTGCGGCAGGGAGATCACCGGCCTGCCGTCGCACAAGGTCGCCCGCCTCGGCCTCGGCTACGTGCCGGAAGAACGGCGCATCTTCACCAACCTGACGATCCTGGAAAACCTGGAAGTGGGCCGGCAGGCTCGGCGCGCGGGAACGCCCTTCTGGAGCGAGGACGATCTCTTCAAGCTCTTTCCGAACCTGTGGGAGCGCCGCAACGCGCCGGGCAAGGCCATGTCGGGCGGCGAACAGCAGATGCTGACCATCGCCCGCACCCTGATGGGAAATCCGCGCCTGTTGCTCCTCGATGAGCCCTCCGAAGGCATCGCCCCCATCATCGTGGAGCAGATGGCCAGCACGATCCTGAAGTTCAAGCAGGAGGGCCTGACGGTCATCATCTCCGAACAGAACCTGCATTTTGCAAAGATCGTGGCCGACCGAGCCGTGATCATCGAGGGGGGAGAAAAGAAGTTCGACGGGTCTTTCGGCGATCTGGAGGATCGACCCGAGATCCGCGATGCCTATCTTTCTGTCTAGGGGGCGGCCCATCTCACCGCGCGACGCCTGACACAATGGACGAGATAGGTATGACGCGCGACAATGCCCCGGCCCACGCATGGCATCGGAGAGATCGTGCCCAATAACACAGACAACAAGACAACCGAGAAACCGGCAACGCGCGAGCACGGATATGTGCTCGACGAGCAGATCGGATACCTGCTGCGCAAGGCCTACCAGCGCAATGCCATGATATTCTCGGAAAAAATGCAGTCCGGCCTGACACCGACACAGTTCGCCGTCATGGCGCGGCTCGATGAACTGGGCTCGGTTTCACAAAACCAGCTCGGTCGCCATGCCGGTCTCGATGTCGCCACGACCAAGGGCGTGGTGGACCGCCTGCGCGCACGAGGCCTGGTCGAGACGGCCCGCGACCCCAATGACAGGCGCCGACAGATCGTCTCTCTGAGCAAGGAAGGGGCGGAGCATTTCCGCCACAACGCGAAGCTGGGCCTGGAGATATCGACAGATACGCTGGCCCCCCTCACCGCGACCGAGCGCAGCACACTCTTGCGGATCCTCAAGAAGCTGCAATAGCCCCAAGACGCGACCGGCCCCGAAAGCGCTTTCTGCTTTCGGGGCCGATTGAGCTTGCAGCCTTTGCGCGAAAGCCTGTTCAGGCCTCCACGGTAACCGGCTCGAATTCGACCAGCAGGTCCTTGGCGTCGATCTGTTCGCCCGGCGTGACATGGATGGCTCTGACAACCGCATCGCGCTGTGCGTGAATGCCGGTTTCCATCTTCATCGCCTCGATGGTGAGCAGCAGATCCCCCTCCTTCACCTTGCTTCCGACCTTGATGCCGATGGAGGCCACCGCACCCGGCATCGGCGCGCCAACCTGATTTGGATTGCCATCCTGCGCCTTGGCCTTCTGGACGACGGCGCTTGCCCCCTTGCGCCGGTCGGCGACGCGAATGAGGCGCGGCTGGCCGTTGAGCTCGAAGAACACCTTGGCATTGCCGTGATCGTCGGAATCGGTGATCGCAAGGCAGCGGATTTCCAGGGTCTTGCCCGGGTCGAGCTCAACGCTGATCTCCTCGCCCTCTTCCATGCCATAGAAGAATGTGGGCGTCGGCAAGACACGCACCGGACCGATTTCCTCGAACTTCCTGCGATAGTCCGCAAACACCTTCGGATACATCAGATAGGCGTTGAGTTCCTCGTTGTTGATGGCAACACCGCCCGCAGCCTCGGACGCCTCGCGGCGCTTGACCTCGAAATCCACCGGGGGAAGCTTGAGGCCGGGACGCACGTCGAGCGGCGTCTCGCCCTTGAGGATTTTCTTCTGCAGGGCTTCCGGGAAGCCGCCGGCCGGCCGGCCGAGATTGCCGCGCATCATGTCCACGACACTGTCGGGGAAGGAAATGTCCCGATTGGGATCCTCCACTTCGGCACGCGTCAGCCCCTGGCTGACCATCATCAGGGCCATGTCGCCGACCACCTTGGAAGATGGCGTGACCTTCACGATATCGCCGAACATCTGGTTGACCTCGGCATAGGTCTTGGCGACATCGTGCCAGCGCTCTTCAAGCCCCATGGAGCGGGCCTGCGCCTTCAGGTTGGTGAACTGGCCGCCCGGCATCTCGTGCAGATAGACCTCGGAAGCCGGGGCCTGCATGCCGCTTTCGAAAGCCACGTAATAGGCGCGCACAGCCTCCCAGTAATTGGAGATCTCGCGGATGGCATCCACGTCGAGCCCGGTCTCGCGTTCACCGCGCTCAAGGGCTTCCACGATCGTGCCAAGCGTTGCCTGTGAGGTATTGCCGGAGAGCGAATCCATGGCGCAATCGACGGCATCGACACCGGCATGGGCCGCCGCCAGGATCGTCGCGCAAGCGATACCGGCGGTGTCATGCGTGTGGAGATGGATCGGCAGGCCGACCTCTTCCTTCAGCGCCCGGATCAAGGAGACCGCGGCGGCGGGCTTCAACAGGCCAGCCATGTCCTTCAGACCGAGGATATGCACGCCCGCATCGCGCAGCTCACGCGCCATGTCGACATAGTATTTCAGGTCGTATTTGGAGCGCGCCGGATTGTCGATGTCCCCGGTGTAACAGATCGCGCCTTCGCAGATGCGGCCCGATTCCAGCACCGCATCGATGGAGACGCGCATGTTCTCCACCCAGTTGAGACTGTCGAAGACACGGAAGAGATCGACGCCCGACTTGGCGGCCTGCAGAACGAAGCCCTGCACCACGTTGTCGGGATAATTGGTGTAGCCGACGCCGTTGGAGCCGCGCAGCAGCATCTGGATCAGCAGGTTCGGCATCCGCGCGCGCAGATCGCGCAGGCGCTGCCAGGGATTTTCCTGCAAGAATCGATAGGCGACATCGAAGGTCGCGCCACCCCAGCATTCCACCGAGAAGAGTTCCGGCAGGTTCGCCGCATAGGCAGGCGCCACCTGCTTCATGTCGAAGGAGCGCATGCGGGTGGCGAGCAATGACTGGTGACCGTCACGCATGGCGGTATCGGTGATGAGCAGGCGCTTCTGCTCCAGCATCCAGTCCGCCAGCCCCTTGGCCCCACGTTCCGCGAAAATCTGGCGTGTGCCGGGAACCGGCGTTTCCACCCGGCACTCAGGGGCGACCGCGACCCGCGCATCGGGAAGCGGCTTGTAGCGGCCTTCGGTTTCCGGGTGCCCGTTGACCGAGATATCCGCGATGTAGTGCAGGATCTTGGTCGCCCGGTCACGGCGCGGCTTGAAATCGAACAACGAGGGCGTCTCGTCGATGAAGCGCGTCGTATAGGCGTCGTTCAGGAAGGTTGGGTGGCGCAGCAGGTTGATCACGAAGTCGATATTCGTGGAAACCCCGCGGATTCGGAACTCGCGAAGCGCGCGGTCCATGCGCGCGATCGCCGCCTCCGGCGTCGGCGCCCAGGCCGTCACCTTTTCAAGCAGGCTGTCATAGTAGCGGGTGATCACCGCGCCCGAATAGGCCGTACCGCCATCAAGGCGCACCCCGAGCCCGGTCGCCCCGCGATAGGCGGAGATGCGGCCATAGTCGGGAATGAAATTGTTGGTCGGGTCTTCCGTGGTGATCCGGCACTGGATGGCATGCCCGTTATGCGTCACCGCCTTCTGGCTCGCCTTGCCGGTTGCCTCCGCCAGGCATTTTCCTTCCGCAAGCAGGATCTGGGCACGCACGATATCGATGCCGGTGATCTCTTCCGTGACCGTGTGTTCCACCTGAATGCGCGGGTTCACCTCGATGAAGTAGAAATTGCCGCTTTCCATATCCATCAGGAACTCGGCCGTGCCCGCACATTCATATCCCACATGGGCCGCGATGCGGCGGCCCAGTTCGCACACTTCCGCGCGCTGGGCATCGCTCAGGTAGGGCGCGGGCGCGCGCTCCACGACCTTCTGGTTGCGCCGCTGCACCGAGCAGTCGCGCTCCCACAGGTGATAGATGTTGCCCTGCTTGTCGCCCAGAAGCTGCACTTCCACGTGGCGGGCGCGGATGATCATCTTTTCCAGATAGCCCTCGCCGTTGCCGAATGCGGCCTCGGCCTCGCGCCGTCCTTCGCGCACCTTGTCCTCTAGCTCCTCCGGGCCGTAGATCGGGCGCATGCCGCGACCGCCACCGCCCCAGGAGGCCTTGAGCATCAAGGGATAGCCGATCTCGGCGGCAACCTTGCGCGCGGCGTCCATATCATCGTCGAGGACTTCAGACGCCGGAATGACGGGCACATCGGCCGCGATCGCGATCTTGCGCGCGCTCGCCTTGTCGCCAAGCTTGCGCATGGTTTCCGCCGACGGGCCGATAAAGGCGATCCCGGCTTCGCGGCAGGCATCGACCAACGCGGGGTTTTCCGAAAGCAGCCCATAGCCGGGATGGATCGCGTCGGCACCCGAAAGGCGCGCGACCCGGATGATCTCGGGAATGGAGAGATAGGCCGCGACCGGCCCCAGCCCCTCGCCGATGCGATAGGCCTCGTCTGCCTTGAACCTGTGCAGCGAGAGTTTGTCCTCTTGCGCATAGACCGCGACCGTTTTCTTGCCCAGTTCATTGGCAGCGCGCATGACGCGGATGGCGATCTCGCCACGATTGGCGATCAGGATCTTGCTGAATTCGGACATGGAGCCTTCACTATCATTTGGACCGGCCTGACACCGGACGCACGGACGAAATCGATCCGGGAGAGCATGACGCGGATCCGCGGTTCATTCCCCCCAAGTGGCGCGTCTCGCAATGCGAAATGGCCACAAGTTAAGGAATCCGCTCCCGAAATTCGGAACCGGCAAAGGAGGTCTTTTAAGACATTCTGCCAGTGCCGTCACCGTGCATATGAACAGGAACACACGTCGGGAGTGCAGTCGTTGCGGATCAGCGACAACCGGATGCTCAACCGATGGATGCAAGAATCGTGCGGGCGCGTCGGCGAACCGGCTCATCCACCATGGCGCCCTCCACCGAGACCGCGCCGTCGCCAGCGGCAAGAACCCGCCGCGCCCATGCGATTTCGGCTTCGGAAGGTGCAAAAGCCCTCCGGACCGGGGCGATCTGTCTGGGGTGGATGCACAACTTGCCCGACATGCCGAGGCTGCGCGCATGCGCCGCATCTCCCGCCGTGACGGAGGGATCGTCGAGCACCGTCGTCACACCGTCGATGGGTGGAGAAAGACCCGCCAGCCGCGAGGCGAGCACGAGTTCGACACGTGCCGGCAGCAGGATTTCGCGCAAGTGATCGCAGGCGAGATCCGCGCAATAGTCAACGGAGCCGAAGGCCAGACGCCGAACGCCCGCTGTCGCAGCAATGGCGCGCGCGTTGGCAAGCCCCAGGGCGGTCTCGATCAGCGCAATGAGGGGAACCTCCCCCTGAAGAGCCGCGACAACCGCGGCAACGCCTTGCGCCGTTTCCGCCTTGGGCAGGATCACCCCGGCAGGCTTGAGCGCACGCACGGCGGCGACATCGCGCGGATGCCAGGGTGTGCCGCTTGCATTGATGCGAACGATGACGGGCAGATCGGTGAAATCGGTCGCGAGCTCTTCGCGCGCGCTTTCCTTGTCGGCCTCGCCCACCGCATCCTCCAGATCGAGGATCACCGCATCGGGCTCTGCCATCGCGGCCTTCGCGAAGCGGTCGGGCCGGTTGGCGGGCACGAACAGCAGCGACCGCAAGATGGTCAGATCGATCCCCGCCGTCATGCGTCTCGCCCGTTGCCGCTCGTCTTCCTTTCCCGCTGCAATGCGGGCACCGGACCATAAGAACGGTCTTCCCCGGCAAAGATCGGCGCAGGTGCGGGAAAGGAGACCGGTCCATTGGGGCTTTCGACCGTGATCCGGCGCAGATGCGGATGGCTCGAAAGACCGGCCATGTCATTGACCAGCGCCAGCGCCACATCGGCCTTCAAGAGCGCCGCGATGGCGTCGTCGCAATCACGCCTTGCAAAGGCAGCGGCCACAATGGCATCCGTCTGGTTGCGGTTTTCAACCCGCGCCACATTGGTGGCAAACCGCGAATCCGTGCCCAGCGCCTCATCTTCCAGAAAGATCTTCGCCAGATTGCGCCATTCCCGGTCGCTCTGAATGGAAATGAGGATCGGGCGACCGTCTCGGCTCTCAAAAACGCCATAAGGCGAAATGGAGGGATGGGCGAGACCGATGCGCTTTGGCGTCTTGCCGCCCTCGTGATTGAGCAGCGGCACGGTCAGCCATTCCGCGATCACGTCGAACATGGACACGGAGATATTGGCGCCCTTGCCCGTGATGGAGCGCCCGATCAGCGCCTCCAGAATGGCCGCATGCGCGGTCGCCCCGGTTGCGATATCGACAATGGAAAGCCCGACGCGCGAGGGCCCTTCCGCCGTACCCGTAATCGAGCAGAGACCGGATTCCGCCTGGATCAGAAGATCATAGGCCTTGCGATCGGCCAGCGGTCCCTGATCGCCGTAACCGGAAATGGAACACACGATGAGGCCTGGATTGGCCTTCACCAGCTCCGCCGGATCGAAGCCGAGCCGGGCCAGCGCGCCGCGCTTCAGGTTCTGGACCACCACATCCGCCCTATCGATAAGCTTCTTCAGCTCCGCCTTGCCGTCCGGCGAGGCGAGGTTCAGCGTCACCGATTGCTTGCCCCGATTAAGCCAGACGAAATAGCTCGACTGGCCCGCCGCGACATCATCGTAACCGCGCGCGAAATCGCCTTCCGGGCGCTCGATCTTGAACACCTGCGCCCCCGCATCGGCCAGACGCGCGGTGCAGAACGGCGCCGCCACCGCCTGTTCGATGGCGACGACCGTCAATCCCTCCAGCGGCATCCCCATCAGAACGACCTCGGCAGGCCGAGAACATGTTCCGCAATGTGGGAGAGGATCAGGTTGGTGGAGATCGGCGCGACCTGATAGAGCCGGGTCTCGCGGAACTTGCGCTCCACATCGTATTCGCAGGCAAAGCCAAAGCCGCCATGGAACTGGATGCAGGCATTGGCTGCCTCCCAGGAGGCCTTGGCGGCCAGATATTTGGCCATGTTGGCCTGCGCACCGCAGGGCTTGCCTTCGTCATAGAGGCGGCAGGCCTCATAGCGCATCAGGCTCGCGGCCTCGATCTCGATATAGGCTTCCGCGATCGGGAACTGAACGCCCTGGTTCTGCCCGATGGGCCGCCCGAACACGTTGCGTTCCTTCACATAGGCCGTGACGCGGTCGGTGAACCAGTGGCCGTCGCCGATACACTCGGCGGCGATCAGCGCGCGCTCGGCATTGAGGCCTGTCAGGATGTACTTGAAGCCCATCCCCTCCTCGCCGATCAGGTTCTCCGCCGGAATTTCCAGATTGTCGAAAAACAGCTCGTTGGTCTCGTGATTGACCATGTTGCGGATCGGCGCGACCGTCATGCCGCTCTTCATGGCTTCCTTGATGTCGACGAGAAAGATCGAAAGCCCTTCGGATTTCCTCTTCACGTCCGCCAGAGGCGTGGTGCGCGCCAGAAGGATCATCAGGTCGGAATGCTGGACGCGGCTGATCCAGACCTTCTGGCCGTTGATCACATACCGGTCGCCCTTGCACACCGCGGTCGTCTTGATCTTGGTGGTATCGGTGCCGGTGGTCGGCTCCGTCACGCCCATGGACTGAAGGCGCAATTCGCCCGCCGCAATCTTGGGAAGATAGCACTCACGCTGTTCCTTCGAGCCGTGCCGGACCAGCGTGTTCATGTTGTACATCTGCCCGTGACAGGCGCCCGAATTGCCGCCAGCCCGGTTGATTTCCTCCATGATCACGGAGGCCTCGGTGAGGCCCAGCCCAGACCCGCCATATTCCTCCGGGATCAGCGCCGCCATCCAGCCCGCCTTGGTCAGGGCATCGACAAACTCTTCCGGATAGGCGCGCTCATCATCGATCTTGCGGTGATACTCGTCGGGGAACTCGGCGCAAAGCGCCCGCACGGCGTCGCGGATATCCTGATAGTCGTTTGAAGCTTGCAGCACTGGTCTCTCCCATGGGCACGAACACCGGACAGGTGGCGGCGAGGCATAGTCTCTAGGCGACCAATCGCGCGCGGCCCAAATACGGAAATGCGATCCAGCCCATAGAGAATTCATATGGCAGGGTCCCATCCCGGCCATTTCCCCACCACAGGAACGTCGATTGCGGGCCGGGTGTCCGAGGCTGGCAAGTGCCGGATGCCGCCTGGATTACACGGTCGAGATCATCCTCATCGCCACCCGGCAGGGCCCAAAACGAGGCTCGGGGCGGTCAGAGACCGCCCCGAGTTCATCAGGCCCAATGGAAAGCCCGATGACAGATCCGATGGCAAGCGCGATGCGCCTCAATGCAGCAGGTCAACCGTATCGATTGCGATCATCCGCTCTTCATCTGTCGGCACGACGAGCGTGGCGACGCGCGCCTCTGCCGAACTGATATTGGGATGACCATCGCGCACCATCCCGTTGATGCCCTCATCGATCTGCACCCCCAGAACGCCAAGTCCCGCGCAGACTTTCGAGCGCACGGTCGCGCAGTTCTCGCCGATACCGGCGGTAAAGACGAGCGCGTCGAGCCCGTTCATCGCGGCCGCATAGGCCCCGATCGTCTTGCGGATGTGATAGACGAAGATTTCCAGGGCAAGCGCGCAACGCGTGTCCCCTTCAGCCGCGCGCTTCTCCACCTCCCGCATGTCGTTGCTGACGCCGGAAACGCCCAGAAGCCCGCTTTTCTTGTAGCAGATCGCCTCCACCTCCTCGATCGTCATGCCCATCTCCTTCACGAGATGAAAGATGATCGCCGGATCGAATTCGCCTGCGCGGGTGCCCATGGGAACACCGCAGAACGTTCCGAACCCCAGGCTGGTATCAACGGACCTGCCCCCCTTCACCGCATCGATGGTGACGCCATTGCCCAGATGGCAGACAACCATGGACAGGTCCTCGATCGGACGGGACAGCATGTCGGCCGCCGCCTGCGCGACATAGCGGCAGGAGGTGCCGTGGAACCCATAGCGCCGCACACCGTGCTTTTCGTAAAGCTCGTAGGGCAGCGCGTAGACATGCGCTTCGGGCGGCATGGTCTGGTGAAAGGCCGTATCGAACACCACCACATTGGGAATACCGGGAAACTTCTTCTGGCATTCCTCAATACCGGCGATATTGGCGGGGTTGTGCAGGGGCGCGAAACGGATGCAGGATCTGAGCTGCGCCATTACCTCGTCGCTGACCAGCGTCGAGGCCACGAAGACATCGCCTCCATGCACGGCGCGATGCCCGATCGCGGTGATTTCGGATGGATCCCCGATCACCGCGAATTCCGAATGCATCAGGTTGTCGGCCATGATGTCGAAGGCGGCGTCCTGATCGGGAATTGGCTGGTGGATCTCCGCCTGACGACCCTGCGCCTTATGTTCGCAATAGGCCCCCGCCTCCCCGATCCGCGCGATCAGGCCACTGGCAATGACTGCCGCAAGATCCTCGCTGAAAAGACGGTATTTCAGGCTCGAACTGCCGCAATTGATGGTCAATATCATGATGTCAGCTCATGTTTCGAAAGGAGCCTGTCTGCATGCGCCATCGCGTCAAGCAGACAGGACTGAGACGGTTTGCGAGGGTGCGGAAAAGCGGATTGGGAGGCTCCGCATCCCCCGCCCGGCGCCGGGGCCTAAGCCCCGGCAGCTGATCAGACCGGGAACTGGATGTAGGCCCAGAAACCGATCGACGTCAGGAAGTTGAAGACCAGTGTCATCGTGGCGATGGTGCAGGCTGGCGGGTCGATATGCGTGTCGCTGCCATCAAGGAAGAGGCGCGCGTAAAACTCTCCGACAAAGGCGCAGAGCAGCCCCGCCAGACCGGCCCAGATCATGCTGCCGGAGCCGACGCCGACAATGGCGGCCGGAAGCGCGATGTGGTGGGTCACGGGGGTCAGCACGCCAAGCGTCAGAAGAATGAGGCTTGCGGCGCAGATACCAAATGCCAGCAACGCGCCGGGCATCCCGTAGGTGATGCCGAGCCAGCCGCCGAACAGTCCGACGCCCAGGCCGATGACCGCAAGCTGACCAAAGGAACTCTGGAAAACCAGCCACTTGGTCGCGTCGGTGGGGTGAAGGAAGCGTTCCTTGATCGGCCCCGTACCGCACAGGCCGCAAGTGCCCCATGCCAGGCGGGCGATGAAGGCGGAGATCACGACACCAAGGCCCGGATAGTCCGTCCAGGCAAGGCCCGGACCAAAATCGGGCACCATCGCGATGAGCCAGACAGCCACATAGCCGATAATGCCGAAAGCACCGCCAACCAGCAGCACGTCCGGGCTGTTGAGCCCCATGCCGGCGGTCACGATGTTGCGCCCGGTATCGAGCTTGCCCTTGCAGGCGGCATAGGCGGCAGCCGCCACGCCGGAGGCGAAACCACCCACGTGCGGCCCGAAAACGCCGAAGGGAATTCCGAAGAAGTCGGTCGCCGCCGGCGCGATGGCAAGTTGGATCGTCACGCCCAACATGGTCAGAATGCCGACGAAGGCGAAGGCGGGCAAAGCCCCGATCGCCGCGCCGAAAATGCCGCCGCCAAAAGCGACGAGTAAGCCGATCATACTCATGTCATCCCCCGTGCAATGATATCGACAGGTCACGGACGACTTGGGCGGCCAGTCGCTCAGTCGAGTTTTGGTCTTCGATTTCCGGACGCATGTCGATTGCTCGGTCTGTTCTTGGGTTCCCGCCCGCTCTCCGCATGTAAGAAGGCACAGATTCACGCATCCCGCGGAAACGAGTTCCCGCAGCTTGAAGTCTTGCACCGATCTCTACTCAGATATCGAAAGCAACTCCGGAAAGAGTGCGCCGATCGCAAAAATCGTAGGTTCAAGTCATTTGATGGGTCAACGCCATGGATTTGTCTGGCGATGGTAATTTCTTGCGAGGCAAGACCTGACGACGGTGACGGGGCCTGTCTGTTGCTTGCGCCAGGAGCGCAGCCCCCGGCTTACCTCTGATTTTCCTGAAATGTTTCAATCGCTTGGCTTGGCAGATCGTCTTTCTCGGCCTGCGACAACAATGCAGGTCTTTCCGCAGCTTCCAACCACCGAGCGCAAGAATTCACCACGCGGGACAAAAAATTACCCGCCACCAGTCTTTTCTTGTCTGCGACCGGAATGACCACCAGAAGCTAATTTCCCTTCATTTCTGCGACTTTACTCGGATCAGGCGGCTCAAACAAAGAATTACCCGCCAATGTCAATGCGCTCTCGTTGACCCTTTTCGACCCTGGGACATACGATTTGCCAGAACGAGCGGAAAGACTTTGCAGCTACTTGCCATGATCCGAAACAACCCCAAAAACATACTCATGTTCACCGGAGACTTCTCCGAGGACTACGAAGTAATGGTGCCGTTTCAGGCGCTGAAAATGGCGGGGTTCCACGTCGAGGCCGTGTGTCCGGGGAAACGAGCCGGAGACCACATCAAGACGGCCATTCATGACTTCGAGGGTGATCAGACTTACACCGAAAAGCCCGGACATCTGTTCCGACTGAATGCCACCTTCGCCTTTATCGAGCCCGATCACTATGCGGGCCTGTATATCGCCGGCGGTCGGGCCTGCGAATATCTTCGCCTGGACAATGACCTCCTGGCGATCACGAAAGCCTTCATGGCTTCGAACCGGCCCGTCGCCTCGATCTGCCATGGTGCGCAGATCCTGACGGCAGCCGGTGTGCTCAGCGGGCGCCGGCTCACGGCCTATCCGGCCTGCGCCCCCGAAATTCGCGCCGTTGGCGGCACTTACGTCGCGGTCGAACCCGAAGAAACGGTCATCGACGGAAATCTCGCAACATCTCCCGCATGGCCCGGCCATCCGGAGCTGTTGCGCGCGTTCGTGAAGCTCGTCGACCCGCAAACCCTGACCTGAAGTAACCGGCTCCGACGGGCCGCGTGGGTCCGCCGGATCATCTCAGCCTGGAGAAGACGATGATTGAGAAGGGCTTTACAAAACCAACGGACCGCGTGATCCGGTTGAAGAACCAGATCCTGAACGCGCGGCCGTATGTGGAATCCGAACGTGCCGTCCTTGCGACGGAAGCCTACAAGGCAAGCGAGGGACTTCCGCCGATCGTCCGCCGCGCCAAGGTGGCGGAGAAGATCTTCAACGAGCTTCCGGTCACGATCCGCGACGACGAACTGATCGTCGGCTCCATCACGAAGAACCCGCGCTCCACGGAAATCTGCCCGGAATTCTCCTTCGACTGGGTGGAAAAGGAATTCGACACCATGGCCACCCGCATGGCCGACCCCTTCGAGATCCCGAAGGAAACGGCCGCGGAGCTTCACGAGTGCTTCAAGTACTGGCCCGGCAAGACGACCAGTGATCTGGCCGCCTCCTACATGTCCCAGAAGACCCATGACTGCATCAACAATGGCGTCTTCACCGTCGGCAACTACTATTTCGGTGGCGTCGGCCACGTCTGCGTCGACTATGGCAAGATCCTGAAGATCGGCTTCCGCGGCATCATCGCCGAAGCCGTGAAGCAGCTTGAGATGCTGGACCGGATGGACCCGTCCTACATCAAGAAGCAGCAGTTCTATAACGCGATCATCATCACCTACAACGCGGCGATCAACTTCGCTCATCGCTACGCCGCCAAGGCGGAAGAGCTTGCACAGGCCGAAAGCAATCCGACCCGCAAGCAGGAACTGATGCAGATCGCACAGAACTGCCGTCGCGTGCCGGAAAATCCCGCATCGACCTTCTGGGAAGCCTGCCAGACGATGTGGTTCATCCAGTGCATGATGCAGATCGAATCCAGCGGCCACTCCATCTCGCCGGGCCGTTTCGACCAGTACATGTATCCCTATCTGGAAGCCGACAAATCCGTCAGCCGCGAATTCGCGCAGGAACTCGTCGACTGCATCTGGATCAAGCTGAACGACGTCAACAAGACACGCGACGAAATCTCCGCGCAGGCCTTTGCCGGTTACGCGGTGTTCCAGAACCTGTGCGTCGGCGGTCAGACCGAAGACGGTCTCGATGCGACGAACGACATCTCCTACATGTGCATGGAAGCGGTGGCGCATGTTCGCCTGCCCGCTCCCTCGTTCTCCATCCGCGTCTGGCAGGGCACTCCGGACGAGTTCCTCTTCCGTGCAGCCGAAGTTGTCCGTCTCGGCCTTGGCGTCCCCGCCGTCTACAACGACGAAGTGATCATCCCCGCGCTTCAGAACCGGGGCGTGCTGCTCGCCGATGCCCGCGACTACGGCATCGTGGGCTGCGTGGAACCGCAACCGATCCACAAGACCGAAGGTTGGCACGACGCGGCCTTCTTCAATGTGGCCAAGGTTCTCGAAATCACGATGAATGGCGGCAAGGTCGGCGATCTTCAGCTCGGCCCGGTCACCAGCGCAATGGCCGCCTGGAAGTCGCTCGATGACTTCTATGACGCCTTCTCCACACAGATGACCTTCTTCGTGAAGCACCTGGTGGAAGCCGACAACTGCGTCGACATCGCCCACGCGGAACGCGCTCCGCTCCCCTTCCAGTCGGCCATGGTCGATGACTGCCTGGGCCGCGGCATGTCCGTTCAGGAAGGCGGCGCGATCTACAACTTCACCGGTCCGCAGGCCTTCGGCGTCGCCGATACCGGCGACAGCGTCTACGCGATGAAGAAGTTCGTCTTCGACGACAAGACCATCACCATGGCCGACCTGAAAGAGGCGCTGGACGCCAATTTCGGTCTCGCCGCGGGCGCATCCAACACCTCCGCAGAGCCGACCGAAGAGCAGGTTTACGCGGCGGTTCGCAAGGTCCTGACGAACTCCTCCTCGACCGACATGTCGACCCTGAAGGACGAAGTCTACCGCACCCTCTCCGCCGGCAACGGTGGCGGCGCTGCGAACGGCAAATACGAGAACATCCGCCGGATGCTCGACAGCGCCCCCTGCTTCGGCAACGACATCGACGAAGTCGATCTCATCGCCCGCAAGTGCGCCCAGATCTACTGCAAGGAAGTCGAGAAATATACGAACCCGCGCGGGGGTCAGTTCCAGGCCGGCATCTACCCGGTGTCCGCGAACGTGCTCTTCGGCAAGGACGTTGGCGCCCTTCCCGATGGCCGTCCCGCAAAGGCGCCTCTGGCCGATGGCGTGTCCCCGCGCCAGGGCAAGGACGTCAAGGGTCCGACCGCGGCCGCCAACTCGGTTGCCAAGCTCGACCACTTCATCGCGTCGAACGGAACGCTCTACAACCAGAAATTCCTGCCCAACGCCCTTGCTGGCGACAACGGCCTCAGGAATTTCGCGTCGCTGGTGCGCTCCTACTTCGATCACAAGGGCATGCATGTCCAGTTCAACGTGATTGACCGGCAGACCCTGCTGGACGCGCAGAAGGACCCGGAAGCCCACAAGGATCTCGTGGTCCGTGTGGCCGGCTACTCCGCCCAGTTCGTCGTGCTCGCCAAGGAAGTGCAGGACGACATCATCAGCCGTACGGAACAGACGTTCTGAGGCTCACCGACTTCGGTGTGCGCGGGCCAGGCTTTCGACCCGCGCACACCGGCCGGACGGACCGGCGGCGTACCGACCACGCCAACCGGGCCGTCCGGCCCGCCCCTTTCAAGATCCGAACAAGATCGCGCCCAGGACCGACAAGACCATGAAGACCTACAACAGCTTCTTTCCCCGCACGGAGGTCGTCTTCGGACCGTCTCTGCTGGAAAGGCTCCACGCCTACCGCGGACAGAAGGTCGCCATCGTCACGGACGCCTTCATGGCGAAATCCGGCCCGCTCGATCGTGTGAAAAGCTTTCTGCCCGACTGCGAGATCCTGGTCTTTGACGAGGCCATCCCCGAACCTCCGGTGGACACCGTATCCAGAGGCGCGAGCCTGCTTAGGGACTTCTGCCCCGACGTGGTGATCGCGCTGGGCGGCGGATCGCCGATCGATGCGGCCAAAGCCATTCTGGCCGTGGTCCGCGAAAGCATCATGGGCCGCAAGATCCCCTTCGTGGCCATCCCCACCACCAGCGGCACCGGGTCCGAAGTGACCTCCTTCGCGGTCATCTCCGATCCTGCCAACGGTCGCAAGTTTCCCCTGATTTCCGATGAGCTGGTGCCCGACGTGGCGCTGCTTGACCCGGAATTCGTTCGCACCGCCCCCCCCAGGATCACCGCCGATACCGGCATGGACGTGATCACCCACGCCATCGAGGCCGTGGTGGCGAGAGGTGCCACGCACTTCACCGACGCCTTCGCCGAAAAGTCGCTTGAGCTCGCCTTCGAATATCTCCCGAGGGCTTACGAGACCGGCGACGACATGGAAGCCCGTGACGCCATGCACCAGTCATCCTGCCTTGCAGGTCTTGCCTTCACGGGCGCAGGCCTCGGCATCAATCACAGTCTGGCGCACGCCCTCGGCGGCTGCCTTCACGTCGTCCATGGCCGCGTCAACGCGGTCCTGATGCCGGTCGTGATCGCCTGGAACGCCGAGGATCCGGAAACAGCCAAACGCTATGCCCGCATCGCCCGGCGCGTCGGTCTCGACGTGCCCAGCACGCGGGCGGGCGTGCGCACGCTCATCCGGGCGATCGAGACGTTCAACCATCGCTTCGGCATCCCCACCACCTTGCGCGGCATGGGTGTCGATATGGCGGAATTCGGCCGTATCCGGTCGGAGATCGCGGCGGCCGCACTGGCAGATGCCTGCACGGCCGGCAATCCCCGCAAACCGTCCCAATCCGAGCTGGAGAGCCTGCTCGCCCGCATCGGCGGATAGGAACCGAGGGAGAATGCAGCAGAGCACATACCGCGAAGAGCAGACGGCAAACGTAAACATCGGAACATCGTGACCAAGGAGACAGCGATGCAACAGGAAGCACTGGGAATGGTCGAGACCAAGGGTCTTGTCGGCGCGATCGAAGCGGCGGACGCCATGGTGAAATCGGCCAATGTGACCATGATTGGTTACGAGAAGATCGGCTCCGGCCTCGTGACCGTGATGGTCCGCGGCGATGTCGGTGCGGTGAAGGCGGCAACGGATGCAGGTGCTGTGGCGGCTGAAAAGGTCGGCACCGTGGCCTCGGTCCACGTCATTCCGCGTCCGCACATGGAAGTGGAACGGATCCTTCCCAAGAATGTCGCCGAATAACCCCTGAATAGGACAAGGAGACACCGTCATGAGAGACGAGCTTGTCGAACAGCTGATGGGGGAAGTCATCCGCAAGATGGGCGGCAGCAACGATGCCGCCCCGGCAGCCCCCAAGGCCGCGCCCGCGAAGGCGCCGGCCACCTGCAACCTGACCGAATTCGTCGGAACCGCCATCGGCAACACGATCGGCATGGTCATCGCCAATGTCGATCCGGCGCTGCACGAGAAGATGAACATCGACAAGAAGTACCGTTCCATCGGTATCGTCGGTGCCCGCACCGGTGCCGGTCCGCACATCTTCGCGGCTGACGAAGCGGTCAAGGCGACCAACAGCGAGGTCCTGGTGATCGAGCTGCCGCGTGATACCGAAGGCGGGGCCGGCCACGGCTCGTTGATCATCTTCGGCGCCGCCGACGTCTCTGACGCCCGGCGTGCGGTTGAAGTGATGCTGTCCGAACTCGACCGCACCTTCGGGGACGTCTATGGCAACGCTGCCGGGCATCTGGAATTCCAGTACACCGCCCGCGCCAGCGCGGCCCTCAACAAGGCGTTCGGCGCCCCGATCGGCCAGGCTTTCGGCATCACGGTCGGCGGCCCCGCAGCCATCGGCGTTCTGCTGGCCGACACGGCAGCCAAGGCGGCGACCATCGACCCCATCGCCTACAGCTCCCCGGCCAGCGGCACAAGCTTCTCCAACGAGGTGATCTTTGCATTCAGCGGCGACTCCGGTGCCGTGCGTCAGGCGATCCACGCCGCGCGCGATGTCGGCAAGCAACTGCTGGGGACCATGGATCCGACCCCGCTGGAGTCCTCGACCACGCCGTATATCTGACCCGTGAAGAAGGAAGACAGTCATGACTGAGCAAAGCCTCGGACTGATCGAGACCATAGGGCTGACGGCGGCCGTCGAAGCCGCAGACGCGGCGGTTAAGTCGGCCAATGTCACGCTCGTGGGCTACGAACTGGCCAAGGGCGAAGGCATGACGGTCGTGAAGCTTCTCGGGGATGTCGGTGCCATCAAGGCTGCGGTCTCTGCTGGGGCCGCAGCCGCCGCCCGGGTCAACCGTGTCGTCTCAACCCATGTGATCGCACGGCCATCCCGCGGCCTGACCACACTCGTGGCCAGCGCCGATACCGTCGGCATGGCACCTCCTCCTGCGCCGGACGTCGAACCGGCTCCCGAACCGGCTCCAGCCATGAAGGCGGAGCCGGTCGCGGAGACCCCGACTGAGGAGACCTCCACCCCGGAGGCCCCCGTTGCGGCGGCTTCGGTCGAGGTGGAACCGGAAGCGCCCGCAAATGCCCCTGAGGAAAAGGCGGAGAGCTCCGGGCCGGAAGAAGCCCAGGCTTCGCCCGAACCGGAAGCGACCGACGTGCCGGATCCGACGGAACCGGAACCGACAGCTCCTGAAAAGTCGGCAACCGACGACAAGCCTGAACCGGATCCCAACCAGCCGAGACCGGGCCAGCGCGCGCGCCGCCGACAGGGCCAGGGCAAGCGGAAATAGACGACCGCGCCCTTTCGCACGGCTCTGCGACCGGGAAGCGTCAATACCAGAAACAGGGTCTGACCGGATCGACCGGTCAGGCCAACGGCCCCGGCTGCGCCGGAGCACATGCCAGCCGATGGCAAGAAAAGAACAAGCAGGACGGAAAGAATGCAGCCGGTAGATGACACAATCGCTCTGATCGTTTCGCAGATCATGGCCGAGAGCCGGATCGCGGCCCGCAAGGCCACCGAAAGGGAAAAGGCTTCCGCCTCCGGCCTCGTTCCGGTGGGCGTTTCCAACCGCCACCTCCATCTTTCGCGTTGCGACATGGATGCGCTTTTCGGCCCCGGCTCCGAACTGACCCGCAAGAAGGCGATGAAGCAGCCCGGCCAATATGCTGCGGAAGAGACCGTGACGTTGCGCGGGCCCAAGGGCGAACTCCGCAAGGTTCGTGTGCTCGGCCCGCTGCGCAAGGAAACCCAGATCGAGATTTCCGTGGCCGATGGCTTCGTCCTCGGCGTGAAGCCCCCGCTGCGCATGTCCGGAAAGCTCGCCGGTTCACCGGGGGTCGAGATCATCGGCCCGGCAGGCTCCGTCAAGAAGCATGACGGCGTCATCGCAGCCCAGCGCCACATCCACATGCTCCCTGAAACCGCCGCTCCGCTGGGGCTGGTCAATGGCGAGGAAGTCGCCGTCGAGGTGCAAGGGCCCCGTGGCGGCGTGATGGAGCACGTGGCCGTGCGCGTGGCGGAAAACTCCGCGCTGGAACTGCATATCGACATCGAAGAGGCCAATGCCCTTGGCCTGAAGAACGACGACCTCGTGCGCATCCTCAAGGCCTGACGCCCCCTCGCACACGCCCCTTCAACCGCCCGCCCGGGTGAGATCCATGACGACGACAGACAAGACATTGCTGGACTTCGCCGAAATGGTGCGATCGCATTCGGTCCTGCCGCGTGAGGACTGGGCGGACGGACCGCTGAAGGTCGGCGTGGATCTCGGCACGGCCAATCTCGTCGTGTGCGTGCTTGATGCCGCGAACACGCCGGTGGCCGGCATCACCCATCGCTCCACGGTCGTGCGCGACGGCATCGTCGTCGACTATATCGGCGCGGTCCAGGCGGTGCGCGCCATGAAGGCGGATCTGGAAAAGCGCATCGGCCAGCCCCTGACGCAGGCCGCGACCGCCATCCCGCCGGGCATCCATCACGGCAGCGCCAAGGCCATCGGCAATGTGGTGGAAGCAGCCGACATGGACCTCGTCGAGATCGTCGACGAGCCGACCGCAGCGGCTCGTTTCCTCGGCATTCGTGACGGGGCCGTCGTCGATGTGGGCGGTGGCACGACCGGCATTTCCGTCTTGCGTGACGGCGAGGTTCTCGCCTCCTTCGACGAGGCAACCGGCGGCACCCACATGACCCTCGTCCTGGCCGGGGCCAGGCGGACCTCTTTCGCCGAAGCGGAAGCCTACAAGCTCGACACCGGGAACGAACGCGAGGTCTTCTCCGTCGTGCGCCCCGTCGTGGACAAGATGGCGAGCATCGTTTCCCGCTTTCTCGAAGACCATCCCGGCATCGACACTATCCATGTCGTCGGCGGTGCCTGCACCTTCACCGATTTCGAAAAGGCCTTCGCCAGGCACACGGGTCTGACCATCGTGAAACCGGCAGCCCCCCTGCTGGTGACCCCGCTCGGCATCGCCCATTACCAGCAGGCAGGAGGGCAGGCGCGATGAACGGCCATGACCTCGATACCCTGCTGAACCGGGCCCTTCTGGATATCCTGTCGGACCGCATCGTCGCCGTGCTCAACCGGCGCGCCCGCTCTGCGCTGGTCCTTTTCTCCGAGACGGATCTCGGTCTGGAAGCAGCGATTTCCTCGCTTTCCGCCCTGAGCGTGTCTGGCTGGAACCTGGAGATCCACACCAGCGCCGCGGCCAGCGCGTTGGTGAACGAACGCAGCCTCGCCAGTCTGGGCGGCGCCGCGCTTGTCGGCGCTCTTGCCCGCCCGCAGAACAGCCCCCTGCCCACCGACGGCCTCCTGGCCCGGCACGCGGTGGTGATCGTTCCCGCCATGAGCGTGTCCCTTGCCGCGCGCGCGGCACTGGGGCTGGCGGACGACGACATCTCGCGTCTTCTTTCCGGCGCGCTGGAAAGAGGCATGCGCGTGGTCGCGGCGCGGGACGGCTGCTGCCCGGCCTGCCGCGAACGCGCCACACGCGGCCTCACGCCCAGTCCCGCCTATCGCGCCTTGATGGCGAGCCACCTCACTGCGCTGGAAAGCTACGGGGTGGAATTCGCCTGGGCCTCCCGGCTTCACCAGAAGGTCGAGGACGGTCGCTCCAATCCCTCCCCCATCGCCACAAGCCTCCATCCGGTGCAAATGACAGGTCAGGTTCTGGGCCTGAGCGCCGTCAAGGCACTCAGCGGCGATGAACTGCGCCTTGCCAGCGATGTCCTTGTGACACCGCTGGCGGCGGAAGAACTCAAAGTCCGGCAAATCCGGCTCATCAGGACGTGAGGAGAAGGTCAATGTATCTCGCCAGCGTGATCGGAACGGTCGTCTCCACCAGCAAGGACACAACGCTTTGCGGCTCCAAGCTGCTCATCGTGGCGCGCCTCAACGAAAAGCTCGAACGCGAAGGTCCGACCCAGGTTGCGACCGACACCGTCGGCGCGGGGTGCGGTGAAACCGTCATCGTGACGACCGGCAGCGCCGCCCGCCAGAGCGGATCGCTCGATCACAGTGTCACCGATGCCTCCATCGTCGGCATCGTCGACAGCGTGGAAGCCCACTGAGGGACAGGAAGATGACGACCCGCTCCACCCACCTGCTGATCGAACGGCTGCTGAGCGCGCAGATCTCGAAGCCCGCTTGCGGCCTGGAGATGTCGCTCGCCGTGGCCCGGCAATTGGCGGCGGATGCCGAAGCGAAGGCAGGCGCGATGGATCTGCCGATCGTCATTGCGGTGGCCGACAGCGAGGGCGCGCCGATCCTCTTTCACCGGATGGATGGCAGCCTGCCCGCAAGCGTCGAGATCGCCACCAACAAGGCGTGGACCGCGGCAGCCTTCCGCATGTCCACGGATGAACTCGGCCGGCTCGCACAGCCCGGCCAGATGCTCTTCGGCGTCGAAGCAAGCCATGGCGGACGGGCCGTGCTGTTCGGCGGCGGCATGCCCTTGTGGCGCGAGGGGAAGGTTATCGGCGCCATCGGCATCAGTGGCGGCACGGCGGATGAGGACATGATCATCGCCGTCCACGCCCTCAACCAGTTTCAGAATTTGCGCGGGCTTTGCCCCGAACAAGGAGCAGAAAAATGAACGATCAACAGATCACCGACGCGGTCGCACAGCTGCTTGGGGGCCATGGTGCCTCCCCCGCAGCGAGCCCGGTCGCAGCCCCTGTCCCCACACCTGCTCCTGCCGCGCCGCCCGCAACGACCGGAGCCTCGTCGGTGGAAGATCTCGTTGCGAAGATCCTGGCCGAAGGCGGCGCCAAGCCGGAAACCGGCGCCTGCCCGGATTACGTGCCCGGCTCCAAGCGTTGCTGCTGGCAGCGCGCCCGCGGCGAAAACGATCCGACCGATAATCTGGTGTCCAGCCTGCTCGCCGGCGCCATGGCCCAGTCCGCCGCTCCCAAACGTGGGGTCTGCCCGGTCACGGGCCGGTCGGCACCTGACACATCCATCACCGATGAAGAAGCCCTGACCCTTGGCGACGGCGTCTTCGAGACCATGGACGAGGCCATCGAGGCGGCAGAGGAAGCCCAGCGCCAGTATCTCTTCTGCTCCATGGCGGCCCGTCACCAGTTCGTGGAAGGCATCCGCGAGGTCTTCCTCAACGAGGCGACGCTGGAACGCATCTCCCGCATGGCTGCGGACCTGACCGGCATGGGCAACACCGCGCACAAGATCATCAAGAACCGGGTGGCCGCCCAGAAGTCCCCCGGCGTCGAGGATCTCACAACCGATGCCTGTTCCGGCGATGGCGGCCTGACGCTGGTCGAATATTCGCCCTATGGCGTGATCGGCGCGATCACGCCGACCACCAACCCGACCGAAACCATCATCTGTAACTCCATCGGCATGCTGGCCGCGGGCAATGCGGCGGTCTTCAGCCCGCATCCGCGCGCCAAGCAGGTCTCGCTGCTGGCCATCAAGATGATCAACCGCAAGCTCGCCTCGCTTGGCGCGCCCGCCAACTTGGTCGTTACGGTTCTCGCCCCCTCCATCGAGAACACCAACGCCATGATGAAGCACCCGAAGGTGCGCATGCTGGTGGCGACCGGCGGCCCGGGCATCGTCAGGACCGTCATGTCCACCGGCAAGAAGGCGATCGGCGCGGGCGCCGGCAACCCGCCGGTTGTGGTGGATGAGACCGCAGACATCGAAAAGGCGGCCCAGGACATCGTCAACGGCTCCAGCTTCGACAACAACCTGCCTTGCATCGCCGAGAAGGAGATCGTCGCCGTCGAGCAGATCGCGGATTACCTGATCTCCTGCATGCGCAAATGCGGCGCCTATTTCGTCGAGGATCCGGCAATCGTGAAGAAGCTGGAAGCGCTGGTGATCAACGAGAAGGGCGGGCCGCAGACCTCCTGCGTCGGCAAGAGCGCGCGCTACCTGCTCGACAAGGTCGGCATCACCGTCGGCGACGACATCAAACTCATCCTGATCGACCTGCCCAAGGAGCACGTCTTCGTTCAGGAAGAACTGATGATGCCGATCCTGCCGCTGGTGCGCAGCCCGAGCGTCGACGACGCCATCGATCTGGCGGTCGAGCTGGAACACGGCAACCGCCACACCGCGATCATGCACTCCACCAACGTTCGCAAGCTCACCAAGATGGCGAAGCTCATCCAGACGACGATCTTCGTGAAGAACGGTCCCTCCTATGCGGGCATCGGCGTGGGGGGAGAGGGTCACACCACCTTCACCATCGCCGGTCCGACCGGCGAGGGGCTGACCTCCGCCAAGTCCTTCGCCCGTCTGCGCCGCTGCGTGATGGTCGAAGCGCTCAACGTGCGCTGAGACGCCTCGTGCCGATCCAGCGAATGAAAGACATGAGAACGAGAGAAGAGATCAGGGGAGCCGAAAGACCATGATGAACACCCGCATCATCAACGCGCCCCACAGCGAAGTGCTCCAGATGCTGCAGCGGCGCATGCCGCCGCATGGTCGCGCCTACGTGCGCGATCACTCGGTGGGGTCCATCGGGCTGGTCCAGTGCAACATCACGGATCTCTTCTTCTATTCCGATGTGGCGATGAAGGCCTCCGACGTCTTCACCGTCGAGGTCTACGGGACCTGCCCGCAACACGTCACGTCGCTCGCGATCCTCGGAGAAACATCGGCTGTGCGCACTGCAATGGATGCAATCCAGGCACAGCAATCCGCCTTCTGATCCCAGACCGGCACGAGAACCCCGGCATATGGAAGAGACCGCGGAGAAGAAAGGGAAACAAGAACCATGAACGGCATCGACTACGACATGGAGGGGATTGTCTTCGACATCCAGCGCTACTCCATCCACGACGGGCCGGGGGTCCGTACGATCGTTTTCCTGAAAGGCTGCCCCTTGCGCTGCCGTTGGTGTTCCAACCCGGAATCGCAGGCGCCCGAACCGGAACTTCTGTTCCGTGCCTCAAGCTGCATTCGCTGCGGACAATGCACGCCGGTCTGCCCGACCAAGGCGCTTTCGCGCGACAATCCCGGCTTCGTTGATCGCGACAAGTGCGTGAAATGCGGCACCTGCGTGGGCGTATGCCCGACCGATGCCCTCACCATCTCCGGCAAGAAGATGACCATCGCACAGGTCATGCTGGAGCTGCGCAAGGACGCGATCCACTATCGCCGTTCCGGCGGCGGCGTCACCCTGTCCGGCGGCGAGCCGCTGTTCCAGCATGCCTTTGCCAAGGAACTGCTCAAGGCCTGTCACGAACAGGGCTGGAACACCGCCATGGAGACCACGGGCTATACCACCCGCGAGATCATTCGCGACGTGATGCCCCATGTCGATCACGCGCTGGTGGACATCAAGACCATCGATCCGGCCAACCATCAGGCGAACACGGGCGTCGACAACCGCATCATTCTCGAAAACGCCCTCTGCATCGCGTCCCTGACCCATGCGGTCGTGCGCATACCGGTCGTTCCCGGCTTCAACGACACTGAAAAAGCGATCGGGGCCATCGCCGACTTCGCCAAGCTGATGCCCGGCGTCGATACGGTGCACCTGCTGCCCTACCACACCTATGGCGAAAACAAATACGCCCTGCTTGGTCGCCCCTATCCGATGGGAGATCTCGCCAATCTCAAGCCGGACGATGTTTCTCACCTCGTCCCGGCGGTTGAGCAGGCCGGTCTGAAGTGCCAGATCGGCGGATAACGCCTTTCGTATAGGGATCGGCTTCGGTCGATCCCTTGAAAAGACCAATAACGACAGGAACTGGTCCCATGGCCGCAACATTCATCAGCTCCGAATCCGTCACCGAAGGTCATCCGGACAAGGTCTGCGACCAGATTTCCGATGCGGTTCTCGACGCCTATCTGGAGCACGATCCGGCGGCGCGTGTTGCGGTTGAAGTGATGGCCTCCGGCAACACGCTCCATATTGCCGGCGAGGTCACCTCCACCGCGCATGTCGATATCGCGTCGGTGGCGCGCGGTGTTCTTCGCCGGATCGGCTACACAAATCCGGAGCTGGGCTTCGATGCGGATGGTTGCTTCATCCTGACCGATCTGCGCGAACAATCCCCCGACATCGCCCAGGGGGTCTCGCGGGTTGGCGAATTGGGGGCGGGAGATCAGGGCATTTTCTACGGCTTTGCCTGTGACGAGACGCCGACGCTTATGCCCGCCGCCATTCACTATGCGCACCGCCTGACAATGGCCCAGGCCGAGGCGCGCAAATCCGGCCGCCTGCCTTGGCTTCGTCCCGATGGCAAGGCGCAGGTGACGTTCCGCAATGACGCGGACGGCAAGCCCGTGGAACTGACGAGCCTCGTCTGCTCCGCCCAGCACGCTCCCGACGTTTCCCGCGAGGAGATGCTGCGCGGCCTGATTGAGGAAGTGATCGCCCCGACCATGGGGCGCTGGCTCACGCGCGACACCCGCGTTCTCATCAATCCCACAGGGCGCTTTGTTCTTGGTGGTCCGGCAGCCGATACGGGCCTGACCGGTCGCAAACTGATGGTCGACACCTATGGGGGGGTAGGCCGTCATGGAGGGGGCGCCTTTTCCGGCAAGGACGCTACCAAGCTTGACCGAACGGCCGCCTACATGGCGCGCCGGATCGCCAAGACCGTCGTCGCCGCAAAGCTGGCCGATCAATGCGAAATTTCTCTGGCGTTTGCGATAGGTCAGATTGAACCCGAGATGGTTGGCGTAAGGTTGAACGCAAGACAAAGCGTTGATACCGACCGCCTGGCACATGCGATCCGGGAGGTGTTTCCGCTTTCGGTATCTGGAATGATCGAAACCCTCGATTTGCGCAGGCCACTCTTTGAGAAGACCGCGGCATACGGCCACTTTGGTCGAGAATCGGAAGGTTTCGTGTGGGAAAGGGTGGACCTGACGGACGCCCTGCTGAAGGCATATCGGTGACTTCGCAATATCTGGACGACTTCAATCAGGATAGAGCGCGCTCGTTGCAGACGGGCCAAGACACAGCCAACCACAAAACCACCGCACGGCGACGCCTGTCGGACCTGACCAGTGTCGAGACGCTGCAGAAGGTCCAGGACAATTTCAGCGCCGCCGTCGGCGTCGCCATGGTGATCGTGGATCCCCGCGGCGAGCCCGTGACCAACCCGAGCGGGTTCAGCAACTTCTGCCAATACATCCGCAGCCACCCCATGTGGCGGGAGCGCTGCTATCATTGCGATTCCGTGGGGGGCCGCACCGCGCTGTCCACGGGCGATCCTTCGATCTACAAATGCCATTGCGGGCTGGTCGATTTCGCCGCGCCCATCATCATGCGCGGCGAGTATCTGGGCGCGGTGATCTGCGGCCAGGTCAACATGCGAACCAGTGCCCCCACCCCGGACCTGGTGGACCTGTCCGGGCTGTTTCCCACCGAAAACTCCTGGCGCGACGACCCCGCTCTCGTCAAGCTCCACGAAGACATTCGGGTCATCGATTACGAGAAGCTGCGCTCCGCCGCCTACTCGCTCTACTATATCGCCTCCTACATCGTGGAAGAGAGCTATTCGGCCAGCGTCAATCAGGAGCTCTATGCCAAGAACGTGCGGCTTCTGGAGGAATCCAAGCGCCGCGCGGAGCTGGAGCGATCCTTGCGCGAGGCGGAGCTTCAGGCACTTTCCTATCAGGTGAATCCGCATTTCTTGTTCAACGTGCTCAATACAATCGGCCGCCTCGCCCTCATCGAAGGGGCTGAGGAAACGGAGACCACGGTCCACGCCTTCGCCGACATGATGCGCTACGTCTTGAAAAAGAGCGGATCGCAATTCGTGCCGCTTTCAACGGAGTTGGACCACGTCAAGAACTACCTGTTCCTGTTGCGCCTGCGCCTTGGTGACCGCTTCACCTTCAAGATTTCCGTTCCCGAAGAGTTTGGCACCACCATCTGCCCCTTCATGGTGCTTCAGCCAATCGTCGAGAACTGCATCAACTACGCCATCGAGCCACGCGAAAGCGATGGCGTGGTGGAAATCAACGCCTTCCGGGACGGCGACGACGTGATCGTCGACATCGTCGACAACGGCGATGGCATCAGCGCGGAGCGCAAACAGGCGGTTCTGGCCGGCGTTGCGGATCGCGACGGGCGCAAGAGCATCGGCATCTACAATGTCGACAGCCGCCTCAGGCACTATTTCGGCGACGATCACGGGCTGGAGATCGTCAGCCCCTTCCGGGAGAACCGCGGTACGCTCGTCCGCATTCGGCTTCCTGCCGATTATGACGTTGCAGCGATCTGAGAGCCTTGAATTCCAATCGACAAGCCAACCGGGCCAGCACCATGTTCAATATCGTGATCATCGAAGACGAGGAACTGGAGCGCAGGGCACTTCGGCGCATCATCGAGACCAACCTGGACAGCGCCAGGATCGTGGGGGAGGCCCGCAACGGCACAGAAGCCGTTCGGTTGATCGAGACCTGTCAGATCGACCTGATGCTCGTGGACATTCGCATTCCCCGTCCAAACGGGTTGGAGATCATCCAGATGGTCCGCGACCGCGGCATGCAGACCAAGGTGATCATTCTCACCGCCTATGACTATTTCGAGATCATGCAGTCGGCGATCCATCTGAAGGCTGACAATTTCCTCCTGAAACCGGTGCGCACGGATGATCTTCTCAAAGCGGTGAGCGCGTGTCTGGGCACTGTCGACGCCACAGCGTCCACCACGCTCCCCGATGCGCCCCCATCTTTGAGTATCCCGTCTTCAAGACGGGATGAAACCCCGCAGTCGTTCCCCATCCAGGCAGATCCGGAGACCGTTGCAGAGACCGCTCACATCGCACGGCAGATTACAGACCTGGTGGAGAGCACCTCCTATCGCGCCTGCCTGACATTGGTGCGCCAGAAGCTTGAAGCCATCTACGCCCGCAAGGATGTTCCCCCACGCCGCGCGGTTCTTGAATATATCCGCACCGTTGTCCGCGTTGCGGAAGAGCGCCAACTCGCGATGCCGTCATGTATCACCCGCAAGATCGACGCGCTTGCCCAGCAAAGGCTTGATCTGCATTCGCACTATCAGATGCTGGAACTCGTCTACCAGATCGTGGATGTGCTGTTCGAGGCCCGCGAGCCGGGCGGCGCGCATGCCTCTGACTATATCCAGGATGTCCTGAACTATATCGAGAGGAACCTGCACAAGGGCGTCACCCTTGAGGAGGCGGCGGGCTTTGCGAATATCAGCTCCTGCTATCTGAGCCGCCTGTTTCGAAAGGAAATGGGGGGCACCTTCATCTCCTATCTGAAGACAAAACGGATAGAGCGGGCCAAGGAATTGCTGGCGGATAGCGACCTGCCGATCACCAATGTGTCGCTCGATCTGTCCTTTCAGGACGCCAACTACTTCTGCAAGGCCTTCAAGAAGGAAGTGGGCGTGTCTCCTTCGGAATACAGGCGTCAGTACAGGCGTCCCGTCGTCGATTGCCCCGCGCCGTCCGCATGACCGAGGCGTCCCGCCCTGCGGCCGGAGGTCAACGGTCGGTCAGATTTTCGAGATGATTTCCCCATGCGGCGCAGCTGATCCGCGCACCCGCGCAGATTGCGTTTGCACGCCGCAGCCGGGAAGACGGACGATTTCCTGGCCGACGCGCCTTGATCATTGCTCGGCCATTTGCGGAGGTTCCAGCCACGCCTTGAGATAGATCTCAAGGCGGGATCGCAGCGGCTGGTCGCCATGCAAGGCGCAGAAATGCATGGCCATGGCCTGCGTAGCGAAAGCCTGGACGCCTTCCGCCAGCAGCGCAGGCGAAATGTCACGCCGAAACTCCCCGGCGGCGAACCATTGCGCGAAGGCCTCCACTTGCCGAAGAAATGTCCGCGCAATGGGACCGATCTCCTCACGGGCGGCAGCTCCGGAATGACGCAGGATGACATCGAAGACATAACGCTCGCGGACCATGAAGTCGCAGAGCGGCATCAGGACCGCGGTTACCTCTTGCGCGTCTCGCGGGGCGCGAGCGCGCATCATCTCATCGATCAGGCCATCGATCTCTTCGCCCAGCAGCAGGTCCATCAGGACATCCTTATCCGCAAAATGCGCAAAGAACGTTCCTTTTGCCACCCCCGCCTCCGCCACGACATCCTCCACGCGAAGCGCCGAGTAGCCGTGACGGCCCACGATCTGACGCGCCGCTGCGATCAGCCGCCGGCGTGTCTCCAAGGTCCGCTTCTGGGGAAGTCTTGTCATCGTTCCAATCCGCCGTGTCAGCGCTTCGTGCCGCCTGATCGATCCCTAGCCTATGGGTCCCGGACGGTCAATAATATGACCACGGTCATTTTCTATTTGACCACGGTCATTTTATTGGTCATAGGTGACCCCACATTTAACTGACCGCGGTCAATATACGGAACCGGAACATGAAGCGTATTTTTGTGCTCGATGGGCACCCCTGCGTGGCAACGCTCTCCCATCACCTCGCCACCTCTTATGCCGAAGCCGCGGAAGCGGCCGGACACGAGGTCCGTATGCTGAACCTGTCGGCACTCTCCTTCGACATTGACCAGCAATCCAATTACCGCGACTTGAAGCCCCTGGAGCCCGATCTGGCAGCCGTCATAGACAATCTGGAGTGGGCCGATCACATCGTCATTTCGACGCCCATGTGGTGGGGAGGCCTGCCCGCGCGTCTCAAGGGACTTCTGGACCGCGCGCTTTTGCCGGGACGTGCCTTCAGCACGCGGGAAACAACGGCCTTGGGCATGCCGAAACCCATGCTTGCAGGACGAACGGCGCGCATGATCGTGACTTCGGATACACCGGGATGGTTCTTTCGACTGATCTACAAAAGCGCCCTGGTTGTGCAAATGAAGCGTCAGGTGTTCGACCTTATCGGCCTCAAGCCCTCCCGCTTCACCCTTCTTGCGGGAGCCAGTCATCCCAAGCCCGGGGTGGTGCAGCGTTGGCTCGAAAAGGCGGCTGCGCTGGGCCGAAAGGCGATCTGATCGCAAGAACCTGTCAGGCGGCACCGTCGCCTCAGCGCATCTTCGCCTCAGGGCAACGAGAACGCCCATATCGGCTGTTCTCCTGTCCCTGTGCCCGTCTGGTTCGCTTGGAACGTAAAAAGCCCCCGGCGATTTCTCGCACGGGGGCTTTTTGATTTGGTTGCGGCGGCCTGAGCGCACCGAGAGTGGCATCCGTATTTCGTGGGTCCGGGTTGCGCTCCCAATTCCGCTAACACTGGTTTCAAACAATAACCCCTGATCAGGGGATTCACTGCCCCACCCTTTCCCGCCAGAAGAACGATTGCTGAACCAATCTTTGCCGCTGCAGAACCACGCCCGGCTTGCCTGACGCGGCACGGGAGCCTGGTCGCGAAGAACTGCCATGCCGAGGGGGAATCAATGAACGCCAACGAGACCATGAGATGCAGGTCATACCCTGTGACAGACGCCGCGCGATCAGGCGCCTCCCGCAGGCTCAGAACCACTCTCCTGCTCGGGACCGCGCTCACCGTTGCGACCGCCATGGGCCTCGGAACCGCTCAAGCCGGCGGTGGCCGGGGTGGCGATGGTGGACAAGGCCCAGCCGGCAGTTTCTCCATCGTAGGGCGCGGCGGCGGCGGCGGTACAGCGGGAAACGGCGGCGGCAATGGGACCGCCGGCGTAGATAACGCAGGCAATGGCGGTGGTGGTGGGGGCGGTGCCGGCGGCTTTGCAGGCGGAACCGGTGCAACGAGTGCTCCAGGGGGCGCCGGCGGTGATGGCGGCACGGGGGGCGCGCACGGAGCGGCAATCTCCACCTCGGCAGTGATTGCAGGTGACAGGACGGCGCAAAACGGCGGCGATGGGGCCAATGGCGGTGACAACGCAGAATTCGGCGGCGGTGGCGGCGGCGGCGGCGGTGGCGAAGGTGGTCATGGCGTCGCCGTGAATGCTGCCGTGACTGTCACCAACAGCTCCGTTATTACGGGTGGCGCGGGCGGTCAGGGTGGACTGGGCGGCGCCCATGGGGCCTTTGGCACCAACGGATCCCGTGGCTATGGCGGCACGGGCGGAGCAGGCCTCTCCACGTCGGTGTCCGGCGTGTTTGTCACCAACAACACATCAGCCACCATCGCGGGCGGCAACGGCGGCGCAGGGCGGGGGGATGCCGCAGGCGGCGCCGGTATTATCGGGTCAGGTCTGAGTATCTCGAACAATGGCACGATCTCCGGCGGGTTCTCCAGCGACGGTAGTATCCGCGCCAATGCCATCGAATTCACAGGCGGCAGCAACCGTCTCTCGCTTGGCACCGGATCCGTTCTTAACGGCGGCATTGCCGTCACCGGAACACTGGAAATCGACCAGACCGACGATGTTGAAGTCGCGAATGTGATTTCCGGCAGTGGTTCGCTGGAGAAAACCGGCACCGGAGCGCTGACGCTCAGTGGCACCAATACCTATACTGGCGGCACGACGGTCAATGGCGGCAGGCTTTCCGTTTCCTCCGATGCCAATCTCGGCGCGGCGACTGGCGGCATAACGCTTACCACCGGCCTGCTGCAGATCAACGGGACCAGCTTCACCCAGTTGACGCGCGATCTCGCGGTCACCGGCAACGCTGGGTTCGAGAACAAGGACGCAGATCTGGTGGTCTCAGGCGGGCTGTCGGGCACGGGGACCTTGAACAAGTACGGCGCAGGATCCCTCATCTACAATGGCGATGGCTCCGGCTTCAGCGGGTCCCTGAACATTGTAGGGGGAACACTCGGCGGCTCCGGAACGATCGGCGGCACGGTTCGCGTCCAGTCCGGTGCAACGCTTTCGGCCGGCAACAGTCCCGGTACCCTGAGTGTTGGGGAGCTGATCCTTTTTTCCGGTTCGACATCCGAGTTCGAACTGGGAACGGCCGGAACTGTCGGAGGGGCGACTAACGATCTCGTCAGGGTCGGCGGCAACCTGACACTTGGTGGCACGCTCAACGCGACGGCGGGCTCCGCCGGCTACTACCAGCTCTATCAGTATGGTGGCACGCTGTCGGGCGCCTATGACACGGTCAACGTGACTGGTTTCAGCGGCGTCACCGGCACGATCCAGACCGGCATCCCCGGCCAGGTGAACATGGTCGTTCTCGCCGACGGACAGGTGCTGCAGTTCTGGGACGGCGCGGATGCAACCGGCAACGGAACGGTCGATGGCGGCTCCGGCACCTGGTCCACGAGTGGGACCAACTGGACCGGGCAGCCCGGCGAGGCCGGGATCAACGGTTCGTTCGTAGGCTCAGTGGCGGTCTTCGCAGGCACGGCCGGCACGGTCGCGGTGGATGGTACTCAGGGCTTCGACA
The DNA here is from genome assembly GCF_963674635.1 of Breoghania sp. NCBI lineage: Bacteria > Pseudomonadati > Pseudomonadota > Alphaproteobacteria > Hyphomicrobiales > Stappiaceae > Breoghania > Breoghania sp. The sequence goes on along the minus strand of NZ_OY771475.1, from coordinate 3,554,261 downwards.
CACTGCAGTTCAAGACCGATGGCTATAGGCTGTCCGGCGGCACGCTCAGCATCGCTCCCGCCTCCGGCACGACCGGCACGATCAATGTCGATGCGGGCATCTCGACCGAGATCAGCTCGCAGATTGCCGGGACCGGCGACCTGGAGAAGGTCGGCGCGGGAACGCTCGTCCTCTCCGGCAGCAACACCTACACCGGCGACACGATCCTGACCGCCGGAACCTTGACCGCCGAGGATGACGGCAGCCTCGGCGACCTCTCCTCGGCGATCGTCTTCAATGGCGGCACGCTGCAGGCGGGAGCGGATTTCTCCACCACCGCGCGCGCAATGACCATCAACAACTACAAGTCGGCGAAGATCAACGTTGCCGATCCCGCAAAGAGCTTCACCGCGTCGGGCGTCATTTCCGGCACCGGCGACCTCGTCAAGATCGGCGCGGGCAAGCTCATCCTCACAGGCAACAACAGCTACTCCGGCACCACAATCCTGGGCGGCGGCACACTGTCAATCGCCAGCGACGACAACCTGGGCGCCAACTCGATCGCCTTCGAGACGGCCACGCTCGAGGTGACGGCCTCCGCAACGATCGACAACGCGATCTATCTGAACGCAAACACCACCGGCACGATCGACACGCAAGACAATGCGGTCACCGCTTCGGGCGACATTACCGGTACCGGTAATCTGGTGAAGACCGGCACCGGAACGCTCACGCTCTCCGGGAGAGGCTCCCATATCGGTTCCACGACGATCAAGGCGGGCACGCTGTCCATCACCGACGGCGACAACCTGAGTGCCAGCGCGCTCACGCTTGACGGCGGCACGTTTGCGATCACGGGCGATTCGGCCACCCTCGCCAACACCATCGCGCTTGCGGCCGGCTCTGGCACTATCGACATCAGCGGCAACGGGGCGACGTTAGGCGGTGCCATCTCCGGCTCCGGCGACCTCACCAAGACCGGTGCCGGCACGCTCACCCTCTCCGGAACCAGCACCCACACGGGCACCACGACGGTCAAGGCGGGCACGCTGTCTATCGCCGACGGCTCCAATCTCGGCACGGGCGGTCTGACGCTCGATGGCGCCACGCTCAATGTCACCGGCAGCGATGTCACACTCGCCACCGACCTGACACTCGGCGTCGGCTCGGGCACGATCCAGACGGCCAACGCCCTGACGCTCTCCGGTGCCGTCTCGGGCTCGGGCGACCTCACCAAGTCCGGTGCCGGCACGCTGCTTTACAACGGTGATGGCTCCGCCTTTACCGGCACAACGACCGTCACCGGCGGTACGCTTGGCGGCACGGGCACGCTTGGCGGGAATGTCGTGATTGAAAATGGCGCAACCCTGTCGGCGGGCAACAGCCCCGGCACGTTCACCATCAACGGCGATCTCACGCTGGATGGCGGCTCCACGTCCACCTTCGAACTGGGCGCGGCCGGCACTGTCGGCGGGGCGTCGAACGACCTTGTCAGGGTCGGCGGCAACCTGACACTTGGTGGTACGCTCAATGCGATGGTTGGCTCCGCCGGTTACTACCAGCTCTACCAGTATGGCGGCGCGCTTTCGGGCAGCTATGGCACGGTCAACGTGACCGGCTTCAGCGGTGCCACCGGCACGATCCAGACCGGCATCGCGAACCAGGTGAACATGGTCGTGCTCGCCGACGGTCAGATGCTGCAGTTCTGGGACGGTGCGGACGCGGTCGGAAACGGCACGGTGGACGGAGGAACGGGCACCTGGTCAACGACCAGCACCAACTGGACCGGCGCGCCCGGCGAGGCGAACATCAACGGGTCCTATGTCGGATCGGTCGCGGTCTTCGCAGGCACGGCCGGCACCGTCACCGTCGACGGCACGCAGTCGGTCGACACGCTGCAGTTCAAGACCGACGGCTACGTCTTGAGCGGCGGTACGCTCGACCTTGCGCCCGCCACCGGCACCACTGCGTTCCTCAATATTGACGCGGACCTTGAAGCCACGATCGGCTCGACGATCACGGCCGCGGCCGGGATCGATCTGGAAAAGACCGGCACGGGCGCCGTCCTCCTGACTGGCGACAGTTCCGGCTTTGCTGGCGACGTGCTGGTCTCCCGGGGCCTGCTTCTCGTCAACGGCACGCTCGGCGCTGGCGGCAACCGCTTCGATGTCGGCGGCGGTTCGGGCATGGCCGGGCTGTCGGGCAGCGGCACCATCGCCGGCGACGTCTTCGTCGGCACCAACGGCATCCTGGCGGGATATGGCGGCACGCCGACCGCCCCCCAGGCCGCGACGCTCACCGTCACCGGCGACCTGAGCTTCGCAAGCGACAGCGCGCTCTACGCTTTGGTGGACTTCGGCACCGACACCAACTCCACGATCAAAGTCAACGGCACCGCAACCCTTGCGGGAACCGTCAATGTCACCACCACCGGCGCGGTGCCCGGTCGCTCGACGGTCACGATCCTGACCGCCGATGGCGGGCGCACCGGCAAGTTCGACAGCGTCTACGACAATTACGCCTTCCTAGATGCCGCGCTGAGCTACACGGACACCACGGTCGACCTGACGCTGACACGCAACGACGCTGTCATGTCTGACGTTGCAAAGACCCGGAACCAGAAGGCGGTCGCGACCTCGCTCGAAGGCACGCCCGATACCAATCCGGTGGTCCACGAGATCATGGGCCTGTCGGACGACGGCGCACGCAAGGCGTTCGACAAGCTTTCGGGCGAGGCGGTCGCCTCGATGCAGGGCAGCATGACGCAGGAGGCCAACCTCGTCGGCTCGACCATTGCCACCCGCATCCACCAGGCCTTCGACGAGAGCGGCTCGACGCCGCCCCCCGGGATCACGATCGCGACCCACGGGGCCCCGGACGGCCTTGGCGGCGACGCCTACACGGTATGGATGAGGGCCTACGGATCGATTGGATCGAACGGCTCAACCGCGAACACCGCGGCTCTCGACCGCTCGGCAGCTGGCGCCATGTTCGGCGCCGACGCCCAGCTCGGCCAGGCGCGTCTCGGCGCTTTTGTCGGCTACCAGTCGGCCAATTACGACGTCAGCGCGCTGGGGTCGTCCAGCAAGGCCGACAGCTACCGCATCGGCGCCTATGCCGGCACGAAGCTTGGCGGCTTCCGCCTGTCGGGTGGTGCGGCCTACACCTGGCATGACATCGACACGACCCGCAATGTGGTCGTCGGAGCGCTGGGCGAGCGGCTGACGGGCTCAACCCATGCCGGAACGGCGCAGGCCTTCGGCGAGATCGGTTATGCCTTCCGGCTGCAAGGCGCGACCAACTGGCTGCAGCTGGAGCCTTTCGCAGGGCTGAACCATGTCTCCACCAATCTCAACGGCTACGCCGAGGGCGGCGGGGCCTCGGCGTTGACGGTGAGTGGCTCGACCAATGACGTGACCTTCACGACGCTGGGCGTGCGAACTTCATCTGAGGTCACCCTGCCTGGTGATGGCCGGCAGGCGCGGGTTTCGGCCATGGCGGGTTGGCGGCACGGGTTCGGCGACCTCACACCGACCTCGACCAACCGGCTCGCAGGCGGCGCGGCCCTCACCGTCGAGGGCGCACCGATCGCCGAGGACGTCGCGGTATTCGGCGCCGGCCTGTCGCTGGACATCACCGACCAGGCCACGTTCGGGCTCGACTATTCCGGCCAATTCGGCGAGCGGGCCGCCGATCATTCCGGCGCCGCGCGCCTGAACTTCCGGTTCTGAGAGCCTCGCCCGGAAGTGCTATCGGGTCGCGCGCGTTCTCTCTCGCGCTCATGCCCATGCGCCGTCATTGCCCGGCGAAGCCTGGGCAATCCACCTTCAGCCTCTCCTTTAACGGGCGCGCGGCATCACCCGGACTTCTCCGGGTGATGCCGACGGAGGGATTAAGTGGCCCCAATTTTCCGGACGTATGAGCGGCTGACTCAAGGTATATCCGGGACGCCTTCTGCACCGTCAATTTCAGGTCCGTCTCAGCCCGCTATGCCTTGCTCAGCGTTTTGTGCGCAAGAGTTCAATGAGACTGTTCGGTGTTTTGGAAGATCATCCAGTCCCGAATAACGCCATGTGCCTTGAAGCCACCGGTCAGGCCTTCCAGATAAACCGCTTCCGGTTTCAAGGATCACCACAGCCGTTCGAAACAGATGTTGTTTTTGGACCGGCCGCGCCCGTTCATCGTGACGCGTATCCCGGCGTCTGTCCGCGTGGATGGTCAGGCAGATCCGGCGCCCTGTGACCCCAGACAGGCATTCATGGTTTCAGGCGGTAAGAACCGGGCGATGGCCTCGTTCAAGCCTTCGACGCCGACGTCTGCATACCCCCTATTCGAGAGCCGCCAGCGGAGGACTTCCACGTCCCCCAATCCATAGTCGCAACCGGACTCAGAAAACCGTGCGTCACGGGGTGGAGATGATTTCCGATCACCGAACTTGTTTCGCTCGGCCGATCGTCATACCGCACATTATATCTGGATAAGCCTTGTGCTGCGGATGCGGTCGGCGGGTTCTGAGCCGTTTGAAGACCGCTTTCAGTCCCATCTTCACCATTAGACGGCGCACCCGATGCGCCCGCCACCGATGTTGTGGCGGCGTCGACCTTCAGCACTACGGCTGTCCGGCCACCGTGCTTTCGGCAGTTGATGCTTGGGCTTCGGAGGCGAAGCGTATCCGGAGCGAGGAGCGGGAGGCGTTTGCGCGGTTGAGAGGCTCGCCCTCTTCGCGTCCCTTCGCGCCTTTCGCCATTTTGCTTGTTGGAGAACGCAAAAAGCCCCCTCGCGTATTTGCGTCGGGGGCTTTTTTTGGAATGGTGATTTTGGTTGCGGGGGCAGGATTTGAACCTGCGACCTTCAGGTTATGAGCCTGACGAGCTACCGGGCTGCTCCACCCCGCGGTAATATTTTTGTCCTGTGTTTTTTTGCCAGGACGTTGGGCTGGTTTTCAGCCCGGTATTTATGTTTTGCCGCGTCCTCGCGGCTTTGCCGCTGCGGGCGAGGCGGGGGCTGCTCCACCCCGCGGTAAATTTTGGTGTCCTGTGGTTTTGCGCCAGGACGTTGGGCTGATTTTCAGCCCGGCATTTTTGTTTTGCCCGTCCTCGGCGCTTTGCGCATGCGGGCGAGGCGGGGGCTGCTCCTTTTGGGATGCGGCTTTTGCCTCAGGATTTCGTATCTCCGGACGTGTTTAAACGAGCGGAGCAGTTTTGCCCCACTCGGGAGATTTTCGGAGTGGAGATGATATGGCTTTTGATCGTTGAGAGATTTGTAATCGGTGTCCTTTGCAGGCCTGGCAGTGACCTACTCTCCCGCGTCTTAAGACGAAGTACCATTGGCGCAGGGGAGTTTCACGGCCGAGTTCGGAATGGGATCGGGTGGGGGCTCCCCGCAATAGCCACCAGGCCGGCGAAGGACATCGATTATCAGAAGAAACTGGTTTTTGTACTCATTTCATCGTGTTTTGTATCCGCGTTAGGGACGCACTTCCCGACATCCCGGCTAGGGATGTCGCTAGCGCGACCGCGCGCCGGCCGGTCAGGCCGCCCTCCCGGAGGGCAGCGCGCAGCGCGGTCGCCCGTGAGGGATACAAGTTATATTCAGATGATCATTGACTAATGAGAGTGATCAAGCCGAACGAGTTATTAGTACCGGTAAGCTGCATGCATTGCTGCACTTCCACACCCGGCCTATCAACGTGGTGGTCTTCCACGACTCTTCAGGGAGAACTCGTTTTGAGGTGGGTTTCCCGCTTAGATGCTTTCAGCGGTTATCCCGGCCACATATAGCTACCCTGCTATGCCGCTGGCGCGACAACAGGTCCACCAGAGATGTGTCCATCCCGGTCCTCTCGTACTAGGGACAGATCCTCTCAATTCTCCTACACCCACGGCAGATAGGGACCGAACTGTCTCGCGACGTTCTGAACCCAACTCACGTACCACTTTAATCGGCGAACAGCCGAACCCTTGGGACCTGCTCCAGCCCCAGGATGTGATGAGTCGACATCGAGGTGCCAAACGATCTCGTCGATATGGACTCTTGGAGATCATCAGCCTGTTATCCCCGGCGTACCTTTTATCCGTTGAGCGATGGCCCTTCCACGAGGGACCACCGGATCACTATGGCCGACTTTCGTCTCTGCTCGACTTGTCAGTCTCGCAGTCAGGCGGGCTTATGCCATTGCACTCAGCGAACGATTTCCGACCGTTCTGAGCCCACCATCGCGCGCCTCCGTTACTCTTTGGGAGGCGACCGCCCCAGTCAAACTACCCGCCACACACTGTCCCGGATGCTGTTACATCGCGGTTAGACATCCATGCAGGTAAGGGTGGTATTTCAAGGATGGCTCCACCAAGGCTGGCGCCCTGGCTTCAAAGCCTACCACCTATCCTACACATGCCGACACGAATGCCAGTGTGAAGCTGTAGTAAAGGTGCACGGGGTCTTTCCGTCTGACCGCAGGAACCCCGCATCTTCACGGGGAATTCAATTTCACTGAGTCTATGCTGGAGACAGCGGGGAAGTCGTTACGCCATTCGTGCAGGTCGGAACTTACCCGACAAGGAATTTCGCTACCTTAGGACCGTTATAGTTACGGCCGCCGTTTACCGGGGCTTCAATTCGGTGCTTGCACACCTCCTCTTAACCTTCCGGCACCGGGCAGGCGTCAGACCCTATACGTCGCCTTGCGGCTTCGCAGAGCCCTGTGTTTTTGATAAACAGTCGCCACCCCCTGGTCTGTGCCACCCCCACCTGGTTGCCCAAGCAGAGGTCTCCCTTCTCGCGAA